>DATAHE010000497.1:0-5126 GCA_036263355.1 Steroidobacteraceae bacterium
CCCGAAGAAAGCGACAAAAAAGGCAAAGGCATGCTTAAAGTTCGGCGTAACGTGAAATAGTAACGCTACTTTGCCATCAACTCCGCCATCTCTGCTGATCGATCCGCTGCTGCTTTCACCGCGTCAGAAACAATCTGCTTCAAATCACGTGCAGCGAATACTTTCAATGCAGCTTCCGTAGTGCCACCTTTTGAAGTAACTTGCTCACGTAATGTTGCTGGTGATTCCGTCATCTCACGCGCCATCAAGCCAGAACCGTAGGCTGTTTCAATTGCAAGCGTGCGTGCTGTCGCTTGAGGTAAGCCGCGTTCGATGCCAGCCGCTTCAAGCAATTCCATCAATAGAAAGAAATATGCCGGGCCGCTGCCTGATACGGCAGTCACTGCATCAATCAATTGTTCTTGCTCAACCCATACTGCTTTGCCAACCGCAGACATTATCTGCAATGCAAGTTCGCGTTGCGATGCGCTAACACTTGTCGGCGCATACATACCTGTCATGCCACAACCGTTCAACGCAGGACGATTGGGCATGGTTCGAACCACAGGCAATCCCAACCATTGTTCAAGATCACTCGCACGAATGCCAGCTGCAACGGAAATGATTAACGGTTTGTGTTGCAATGCTGGCTTCAGCGCTCCTGCCACCCTGCGTAATTCCTGCGGCTTGACTGCAAGCACAACAACTTGTGCATTACTCACCGCTTGCTGATTGTTGTCGGTGACATTGACTTTATACTGCTGCGCCAGCAATTCGCGTTGTGATGCAACTGGATCACTCACATGAATCTTGTTTGATGCAAAACCTTGTGAGATCAATCCACCAATCAAACTGCGGGCCATGTTGCCGCCACCAATGAATGCGAGTGTGTTGTTAAGAAATGTAGCCATTATTTTGTACGCTGATAGAGATCGCGAGATTCTAATTCAGTTTGACGGAGAGTTGACAAGGTCAGCATCTCTACTAAGTCATTCCCGCGCAGGCGGGAATCTAGTTAAATGCGTTTCACCCTGAGCTTGTCGAAGGGTACACAAATAATTATGAATGGTTCGACTAGCTCACAATGAGCGGAAATTTGTTTCACTGGATTCCCGCCTGCGCGGGAATGACCTATTGAGTTAGTCGACCTCTAAGAAAATTATTTACTTCTGGTGACCGACTGTACCTCAAGTGCGCTCCCCAAATATCGCCGTACCAATTCGTACGACGGTTGCGCCTTCGGCAATCGCGGCTTCGTAATCACCACTCATACCCATGGACAAAGTGTCCAGCTGCAAGCCTGTGGAAGCTAGTTGACGATTCAGTTCCTTCTGCAAACCTGCCAGTCGTGCAAAGTAATGACGCTGTTGCTCAGTCGATTGGCTTGGCGGAGGAATACACATCAGTCCGCGTAGGGTGAGGCGCGGCAGCGTAACGACAAATTTGGCCAATTCGAGTACTTCATCAGTGTGAATGCCGCCCTTGGTCTCTTCTTCGGCCAGCTTCACCTGTATGCACACCTGCAATGGCTTTGCCGATATAGGGCGCTGGTCGTTCAGTCGTTGCGCGATCTTGTCGCGATCCAGGGTGTGCAGCCAGTCAAAATGTTCGGCAATGGGTTTCGTCTTGTTGCTTTGCACCTGACCTATGAAGTGCCAGGAGAGCTTCGGCAATCCCGATGATTGAAGCAGCGATTCGCACTCTGCCATCTTGGGGAGCGCTTCCTGAAGATAGCTTTCGCCAAAGTCGAGCTGTCCCGACTTCGCGGCAGCAACAATTGCGGCCGCAGACTGCTGCTTACTTACCGCCAGTAGCCTCACATCTTCGGGCTTGCGTCCGTGACGGAGTGCTGCTTCCGTTAAGCGTTGGCGGACCCCGTTCAGGCACTGGGTTATCAATCCTGAATGGTCTTCAGGGTTTGTCGGCGTGGATGCTGGAAACTGCGGACTGCTTAACATATTGGCCTGATTGTAGCTCCGTTATACTCGCGTCGGCAGCTGCCCGGAAAAAACCTCGTTTGACTGGCCGCTGAACCTTGCCTGTTACCGGGAGCTTGAATGGCCGTCGATATCGCACAGCTGCTTGCGTTTGCTGTCAAGAACAACGCCTCTGACCTGCACTTGTCCGCCGGTGTGCCGCCCATGATTCGCGTGGATGGTGACATGAAGCGCGTGAACATGCCGCCGCTGACTCATAAAGAAGTACACGGGATGGTGTACGACATCATGAATGACAAGCAACGCAAGGCCTACGAAGAATTTTACGAAACGGACTTTTCGTTCGAGATTCCCAAGCTGGCGCGCTTCCGTGTCAATGCATTCAACCAGAACCGCGGTGCCGGTGCGGTGTTCCGTACCATTCCATCGCTGATCATGTCACTGGATGACTTGAATGCACCGAAGATTTTCAAAGACCTGTCCATGCAACCACGCGGATTGGTATTGGTCACCGGACCTACCGGTTCGGGCAAGTCAACGACACTGGCCGCGATGATCAACTACGTGAATGACAATCGCCCTGATCATGTCATCACCATTGAAGACCCCATCGAATTCGTTCACGAAAGCAAGCGTTCGCTGATTAATCAGCGCGAAGTACATCGCGATACGCTGGGATTCACCGAAGCGCTGCGCTCGGCGTTGCGTGAAGATCCCGATGTGGTGCTGGTCGGCGAAATGCGCGACCTGGAAACCATTCGTCTGGCACTCACAGCGGCAGAAACGGGTCACTTGGTGTTCGGTACGTTGCACACCAGTTCGGCCGCAAAGACCATCGACCGTATCGTCGACGTATTTCCTTCTGCAGAAAAGGAAATGGTTCGTACCATGTTGTCGGAATCATTACGTGCGGTGGTGTCACAGACATTATTGAAGCGTATTGGCGGCGGACGTGTTGCAGCCCATGAGATCATGATTGGTAATCCCGCCATCCGTAACCTGATTCGTGAAGGCAAGATTGCGCAAATGTATTCAGCCATTCAGACTGGACAGAAGGATGGCATGCAAACCCTGGATCAATGTCTTGCGGAATATCTGCAGAAAGGACTGATCAGCAAGGAAGAAGCGCGTTTCAGAGCGCAGAATAAAGATAGTTTCTAATTTGCCCAGCTGAACTAACCCAACTGAATTAACTGTTACGAAGCAGGCGGAGATCAACATGGATCGCGAGCAAGCAATTAAACTGATGCAAGACCTGCTGAAGCGCATGGTCGAACGCAAGGGATCGGATTTATTTATTACCGCCGGTTTTCCGCCCGCCATCAAGATTGATGGTGAAGTACGTGCACAAGCCGATCGCGTACTCACGCCCGAGCAAAGCGCTGTGCTGGTGCGTGCGATCATGAATGATCGTCAGACACGTGACTTTGATTCCACCAAGGAATGTAACTTCGCCATCGCGCCGCCCGGTATCGGTCGCTTTCGTGTTAGCGCCTTTGTGCAGCAAGGCAATATCGGTTGCGTCGTGCGCTTGATCAACTCTGTGATTCCCACACTCGATACCATGGAACTGCCACCCGTTCTGAAAGACGTGGTGATGTCCAAGCGCGGACTGGTGATTGTTGTCGGCGGCACAGGTTCGGGTAAATCCACCTCGTTGGCTGCGATGGTGGACTATCGCAACGAACGTAGCCGTGGCCACATCATTACCATTGAAGACCCCGTTGAATATGTGCACATGCCCAAAGGATGCGTGATTACGCATCGTGAAGTGGGCGTGGATACTGAAAGCTGGATGAATGCGCTGAAGAACACACTGCGTCAAGCGCCTGATGTGATTCTGATCGGCGAAATTCGTGATAAGGAAACCATGGAATACGGCATCCAGTTTGCTGAAACCGGACATCTAGTGCTGGCGACACTGCATGCGAATAGCGCCAATCAGGCACTGGACCGCATCATCAACTTCTTCCCCGAAGAACGCCGTGAACAGCTATTGATGGACTTGTCGTTGAACATCAAGGCTTTAATTTCTCAGCGACTGATTCCACGCGAAGGTGGCGAAGGCCGCATTGCCGCGATGGAAATCATGCTGCACTCTCCGTTGATTGCCGACCTGATTTTCAAGGGTGACGTCGCCCAGATCAAGGAAGTGATGTCGAAGTCCAATCGTCAGGGCATGATCACCTTCGATCAGGCACTGTATGAACTGTATGAGAACGGCACCATCTCCTACGAAGAAGCATTGCGTAATGCGGATTCGAAGAACGAAGTGCGTCTGCGCATCAAGCTGGAAAGCAAACGCGAAATGGTTCTCTCTGAAGAAGGCGGACACAGCCTGCGCATCATTGACGAACGCAACAATGGCACCGTGCTGTAAAGAGAACAGAGATGAAGAGCAAGAATTCCGAAACCAGCACCAGATTGAAAGCGTTACCGGAAGCAGCAGAAACGGTAGAGACGCCAGACACACCCGACGTTGATAGTGAAGATACGCTTTCGCAAACCGGTGCCCATGAACGTCCGGTGGTGCTGAACACCAAGCCGCTGTTCAAGTTGATGGTGGACAAGCGTGCGTCGGACCTATTCTTTACCTCGTATGCGCCAATCAAGATCAAGATCGAAGGCCGCATCATGTCAGTCAACAAGCAGATGCTGACACCCGAAGTGGTGCGACAGGCTGCGTATGGTTTGATGACGCAGGATCAGATTGAACACTTCAACGACGAAATGGAAATTGACTTTGCAGTATCGGAGCCTGGTCTCGGTCGTTTTCGCGTCAACGTTTTTTATCAGCGCGGCAATCCTGCGATGGTGTTGCGTTACATCACCGCCGACATGCCACGTATCGAAGATCTTGGACTGCCGGAAGCGTTAAAAGAACTGGTGATGATGAAGCGCGGGCTGATATTGATGGTGGGCGCAACCGGTTCAGGTAAGTCGACCACGCTCGCATCCATGTTGAACTATCGCAATGAAAATTCAGCGGATCACATCATTACCATTGAAGACCCCATTGAATTTCTGCATTCCAACAAGAAATCCATCATCAATCAGCGAGAGATTGGTCTTGATACAAAGTCGTATGCGCGTGCGCTGCGCAGCGCCATGCGCGCCGCACCTGATGTGCTACTGATCGGCGAAATTCGTGATAAGGAAACCATGGAGGCAGTGATCATGCTTGCTGGTACTGGCCATCTGGTGCTGGCA
>DATAHE010000498.1:0-3261 GCA_036263355.1 Steroidobacteraceae bacterium
CAACAAGAGCGGTCGCAACTACAGCGATTTGTTTCCATTTGTGAGTCGACGTCGGCGCTTACCGGTAGAGTGACAGTGGCATACCGTCGTGCCAGGTAACTCAGTTATTGACTCAACTCACTACTTCAACGCCATTCAACAGTGAGCGCAAAATGTCGCTGCCCACGGGCTTGGTGACGTGATGATCGAACCCTGCTGCCAGCGCTTTGCGTTTGTCTTCTGGCTGGCCCCAGCCTGTCACGGCAATGAGTGTTGCCTTGGACATTGTGTTTGCATCACATAGCGAGCGTACTTGCTGCGCGACTTCGTAACCATTGAGAACCGGCATGCCAATATCAAGCAGTGCAAATTCGGGATGATGTTGTTCGAACAATCGAATCGCTTCTCCACCATCTTTAGCAGCAAACACCGTGTGGCCTTGTGCCTGTAGCAGCAGGGTGAGAGATTGCAGGCTGTCCGCATTGTCATCGGCGATTAATACACGGCGCGATAACGACTGTGGTTCAGTGTGTGCGTCTGATGTGGCGGTGGATTTATCCATCAACGACGTGGTGACATCGCATGGTGCAAGCGGCAATCGCACAACGAATTCGCTGCCACGATTTTCGCCATCGCTGGTAACCGACAATGTTCCTCCATGCAGATCGACGATTCCTTTTGCCAGTGCCAGACCGATTCCCAGTCCACCGTCAGAACGATCGATTGCCGGACGTAACTGCGCAAACATGTCAAAGATAGAGTGGATTGAATGCTGTGGAATGCCAATGCCTGTATCGCTTACGCAGATGGCCACCATCTCGCCATCTTCCATCACTTTAATGGCAATGCGGCCAGCGGGCTCTGTGTACTTTGCCGCGTTTGTTAATAGGTTCGACAATACCTGTGCGATACGCACCGCGTCTCCCATTAAAAAAAGATTTTTATCGGGTAGGTTTACGGTCAGCAGGTGTCGCTTCTGGTCAATCAAAGGGCGGGCAGTTTCAATTGCTGCATTCAAAATGTTCGATACGGAATGCAGATCCTTACGAAGTACCATTCGATTCCGGGTAATACGCGAGACATCCAGCAAGTCGTCAAGCAAGCGCGACATCTGGCCAACCTGACGACCAATCACATCGATTGCGAATTCCAGCGCTCGCGGCCGAGTGGCGGCAACTTTGAGCACTTGCGCGGATGTACTGATGGCATTCAATGGATTACGTAACTCGTGTGCGAGTGTCGCAAGAAATTCGTCTTTGGTGCGGGCGGCTTCATTCAGCTCGTCGTTGGCAATGCGCAGCTTTTCAAACTGTTCACGCATTGCGTACTGACGTAGCCGACCACGAATGGCTGCGGAAACAGAACTCAACAACGTTCGCGTGTTGACTGGACGTTCCAGCAATACCAGGCCCGGCAATGAGCGAAGCGCATAAAGGCTCTCCGATGCTGATTCAGCTCGCGCCAACGCGATAATAGGCAATTCGGACCAGGGAGGTTGATTGCGTAACACTCGCCCGAGCTGAGTGATTGATGACTGCGAATAAGTGGGATGATCGGTCATGACAACCGCTGCCGCTCCCACTTCAATGTGATCCAGCAGTTCAACAATGCTACGGCATGCTACTACATCCATTGCTGCTTCTTTAAGCAAGCGATGGGCAATGTCGGCATCGCGCGTGGTAGGCGCGAGGACGATTACACGCAACTCGTCACTGCTTGTCATTACCCGAAACGCCGAGAAGACCACCCGACAAAGACGGGGAGACGATGGAGGGAATGCCACTCAGCACGCCCTGGAATTCGTTTAAAGGTTCGCCCACGCGAACGCCTGTCGCATCAACCGTCAACTCACGGATATTTCTTTCATGTGAACCACCACGCTTCTTCATCACTGAGATGGCTTTACGCACCTGCCCGCGAAGTTCGAAGAAACGGAACAGCACCACGGAATCGACAAGGTAACTTGCGTCGATGGGTACTTGCATGTTGCTGCCGACGATTCCCTGCTGACCAACAACCAGTATGGTGACGATGCCGCGATGGCCAAGATAGGCGAAGAGTTCGTGTAATTGCGCCGCAAGAAATCCTTCGTGTGGCATGGAATTCAAATAGCCGTTCAAACTATCAATGACCACCATGCTCGTGCCCGCGCGCACATCCTGCTGCACGATATTTGCAAACTCACCGGGCGATAGCGCAGTGGGATCAATCTGACGCAGCGTCAGGCTTCCGTTGTCGATGACATCATGCAGATCAAGTCCCACTGCCTTAAACCGGTCTATTAACAGATCGCGCAGTTCATCGAACATGTAGACAGCGACTTTTTCACCGCGCATGGCTGCTGCTGCTACGTATTGCATCGACACGCTGGTCTTGCCGCTGCCGGCAGGGCCGATCAGTAATGTGCTGGTTCCCTTTTGCGGGCCACCACCCAGCAGTGCATCAAGCGCATCAATACCGCTAGGAACAGCCAACCGTTCAAATGAACTGCGATGTTCGCTGGCAATCAATCGCGGGAATACCACCAGCCCGCCGGTAACGATCACATAATCATGCAGCCCTGCACGAAATGTCTGACTTCGCAGCTTTCTGATTCGCAAGCGACGCTGATCAACGCCATAAGCAGTAAAGAAATGTTCGAGCGAGATGACACCATGCGCGATGCTTTCTACTTGATAGTCGCGATCACCTTCGCTGCGATCGTCGAGCATCAGTACCGTGCAGGCGCGATTGATGAAGAAGCGTTTCAACGCAAGCAGCTGACGGCGATAACGCAATGGGTCCTCGCACAACAGACGCAACTCAGACAGTGCATCAATCACTACGCGTCGCGGTTGCAACGTTTCGATATCTGAAAGTATTCGCGTTAAGGTTTCACCGAGTTCCACTTCTGAGGTGCGGAACATCGTGAGCCCGGATTCTTTATCGAATAGGGCATCGGTGGGGATGTACTCGCGAATAGATACGCCGTCCAGATTCCAGCCATGCGATGCCGCGGAACCACTAAGCTCCGATTCGGTCTCAGAAAGTGTTACATATAATGTGGTTTCGCCATTGCGTGCCCCCTCCATCAGGTATTGCATCGCAAGCGTGGTCTTGCCCGCACCGGGGGTTCCATCAATCAAATATATGTATCCCGGCTGTAAGCCGCCGTGAAGCACATCATCTAGACCTGACACTCCAGTTTTCACTCGTGCTTTCGAATCGAGTTCCGCTGTCATTTTTAATTTCTCGAATAAGACGCCAATCGCTTGCGCAGAATAGCGGCAAGTTTACGTGTAC
>DATAHE010000499.1:0-3469 GCA_036263355.1 Steroidobacteraceae bacterium
TTCAGGTTGAAGTTATTCACATCCTGATCGAACTTGTCGTCTGTGAAGCCATAGTAGCGATTTGCTGGTGCGTCGATGGGTTTGCTTAACCGTCCATCGAACTTCAGCAAAGGAAATCCATAGTCGGGCGTTTCGCGATTACGTTGCAACATTAGCGAGGCAGTGATCTCCGTATCTGAACCAATTCCGATGCGTAAGGATGGATTAATGCCATAACGCTTTGATTCAACCACATCGCGAGTTGATTTATTTTCATGGCCCAATGCCACCACACGCAACGCAGAACTATCCGAAAGCTTCGCATTCACGTCTGCACTAAGCCGGTAATAACTATCAGTGCCTACCGCTGCAGCCACTTCAGTCGCATCACGCAACATCGGCTTCTTACTACTCTGGTTAATCACACCGCCTGTTGATCCTCGTCCAAATAGAATGGATGAAGGACCTTTCAATACTTCGACTGACTGCAGAAAGAAGGTGTCACGTGTGTACTGGCCACGATCACGAAAACCATCAAGAAACAAATCAGTACGCGCAGAAAATCCACGAAGATTGATGTTGTCACCGATCTGTCCACCTTCACCTGCAGAGATGGTGATGCCGGGAACATTGCGTAATGCATCGGTGAGGCGCGTGGCCGATTGAGCATCGAGCACTTCGCGATTAATGACGGTCATGGCCTGCGGAATATCGCGCAGAGACTGGGGAACCTTGCCGATCTGGGTGGTATTCACGTCATCGACTTGATCTATCGCCTTAACCACGCCTAAAGATTGTTCCGGGACAGGATTGGATGGCGATTCTTGCGCCATCAATGACACTGAACCCAGGGCGAGACACGCTGTGATTGCCTGCTGCAACGGAATGCGAGTCGTTCTGCCATCACTCATCTTTGCCTTGCTCCAGCTTCCAGTCGCCAAATGAATATTGAGCGCAAATGATAATGATTCGCATTTGTATGTGCAAGTTGATTTGCGGTGCCTTGTGACCTTTGTAGTGAGCATCCTGATTATGTAAGACGCCAGCGTTGCGTAACTCGACTCCTTATAAAGGAGAAGACTGGACCAGCGCGGTCTCTACGCTGACAATCCGCTCCGCTCCAAGGCCAGATCCTTTGTAATTTCATGACCTAATGCCCTGATGAATCCGCCCGCCGACACATCACCCGAATCCGTTATCGACGCAGGCAACTTTGGTCTTTGGCTGTCGCAGGCGCGTGCTGCATTGCGTGGCGATGGCGGTATGGATGTTCCCTGCGGTGACTGCGTTGGTTGCTGCACTTCTGGCTACTCCATCCTATTGCGACCGCAAGACAAGGCCATCGATATTGTTCCGGCGAAGTTCTTATCCAGCGTCAACGGTCTCGCCTATCCTCACTCAAAAATGAATCCATTAGCCAATGGTCATTGCCCCATGTTCAACGAAGGTAAGTGCTCTATCTATGCATCGCGACCGCAAACCTGTCTGGACTACGATTGTCGTGTGTTCGCAGCTGCCGGGATTGATGCAGGTGACCGACCCGTCATCAATAAGCGCATCAACGAATGGCGGTTTGAATACGCAACAGAAGAAGAGATAAAGGCACACGCAGCGGTGCAACAAGCAGCAAAGTTCATCACGAGACATGCAGAGCGCTTTCCTAATTCATGGAAGACCACGACATCCTCTGCCATTGCGGTGCTTGCAGTGAAAGTTTATGAATTATTTTTGGAGCAAGACGCCGACAATATCGATATCGCACTGATGACGAATAACATCGTCGACGCTGTGCGATGCTTTGATAGCTCCATCTCAGAAGCAACACACAACTCCGATTAGCGTGACCTCATTGCAAACGCGATTGCATCGAATCAAGAACGCATTCAAACTCTGCAAGTGTTTGCCCTTGTTCAGCGAAGTAAGCGCGCAGGTCAGCAATTTCATCCAGCCATTGCTGCTGATCAATTTCTAGCAACTGCTTCATTCGTTCACGGTCACATATCAAACCTTGTAGATTGATGTCCTGAGTAATAGGCAGATAGCCAATGGGTGTTTGCACTGCATCCACCTTGGCTTCGCATCGATCAAGCATCCACTGGATAACGCGAAGATTCTCTCCAAAACCTGGCCACAAGAAATTGCCCGCCGTATCTTTTCTGAACCAGTTAACCTGGAATATACGTGGCGGCTGACTGAGCTTCTTTCCCATCGATAGCCAGTGACGCCAGTAATCAACCACGTTGTAACCACAGAACGGTTTCATTGCCATAGGGTCGCGACGCACGATACCGGTTTGTCCCGTCGCGGCAGCAGTGGTTTCTGAAGCAAGCGATGCCCCCATTACCACACCACGTTGCCAATCATCTGCCTCGCAAACCAGCGGGATCAATGAAGCCCGTCGTCCGCCAAACACAATCGCGGAAAGCGGAACACCTCTCGGATCGTTTGCCATCGGTGATTGCACAGGATTGTTGCTCGAGGTAACCGTGAACCGCGAGTTCGGATGCGCCACTGGTTTGCCTTCGACGCAATCATGTCCTTGCCAGTCTTTGACAGGCTGATTCTTCTTTCTTCCTTCCCACCACGGTTCGTTGTCGGCAGTTAAACCCACATTAGTGAAGATGGTTCCTGAATGAATCATGTCGAATGCATTCTTGTTGGTATCACGGTTTGTTCCGGGAACCACACCAAAGTATCCGGATTCAGGATTCATCGCCCACAGACGACCATCATCGCCGGGATATAGCCACGCAATATCGTCGCCGATGGTGAACACCTTCCAGCCCGGCATTGATGCAGGTGGCGTCAACATGGCCAAGTTGGTTTTGCCACATGCAGAAGGAAATGCCGCAGCGATGTAATGTGTTTGGCCAGCGGGATTTTGCACACCCATGATCAGCATGTGCTCGGCCAGCCAGCCTTCATGCAACGCCTGCCAACTTGCGATTCTCAATGCATGACATTTCTTGGCGAGTAGTGCATTGCCGCCATAACCACTGCCAAAACTTTCAATCAGATTTTCTTCCGGGTAATGAACAATATAGCGTCGAGCAGGATCCAGATCGCCCGTTGAATGCAGGCCCTTGGTGAACTTTCCATCAATTGCAATGCGGTTTAAGGCAGTCAACCCCATGCGCGTCATGATGCGCATATTCAGAACAACATAGGTGCTATCAGTAATTTCAACGCCACAACGCGCATGTGGCGAATTAAGTGGTCCCAGACAGTACGGAATTACATAGAGAGTGCGCCCGTGCATACACTCATTGAATAAACCATTCATCAACTGATGCGCATCGTTGACTGGCATCCAGTTGTTGTTGACGCCTGCCGTCTCCTCGCTCGACGTGCTTATAAAAGTGAGATGTTCCGTGCGTGCCACATCCTGTGGATGTGATCTGTAGAGCACGCAATCTGGAAACGTATCCGCATTCAGGCGCGTCATCTCGCCACGCTCGATCATCTGCTCTTCGAGACGTTGCTTCTCTTC
>DATAHE010000500.1:0-5406 GCA_036263355.1 Steroidobacteraceae bacterium
ACACCGACGCTGAACGACACCAAGTTATTCGGCTTGAACGCAAATACGGCATCCACATTCATTGTCTTTACTTCCGACTTGGTTGCCTGAAAGCGCCCCATGAAATCATCGCTGTATTCGGTTTTTAGACCGAAGGGCGCGTTGATACCCAGACCCACGGCGAACTTGTTCGCAAAGGGTAGCGATGCATACAGTGCAGGAACAATACTATTGCCACCTGCATTACCACCTTCGCTGCCGAGCGGCTGCGCCAAAGCATTCACCGACGTGCCGTTACTGCCACCATTACGAAAATTCGAGTTGATATTAATATCATTAAGACTGGCTGTTACCGACGCCTTGTCGAGTTGCGTTAATCCTGCCCCGTTGAAAAATATCGTGCTGGCGTCTTCAGCTACAGCGCCGGAACCGGCATAGGAATTTCCCAGACCCGAAACGTTTTGTTCCTGTAAGGCGAATCCTGATGCAAAAGCCTGAGTTGCAGCAATTGCCGCGGTACTCGTAACAACACCCAATGATATCCAACGTTTCATATCGCGCTTCATGACATCCCCCGCTTCTGTTAAACGATGTTGGGCTTTATACGACCAAAGAACAAGAAAAACCAGAGCGAGTTATTGTCAGTAAGACGAGAAATATACTTAGCGATAAGGGCCATCCCTGGCCATCTTTTTCGAGCCGATTATTCGAGTGATGTTGTCCCGGCTTTTTGTTAGAAGCGTTGTGACAGCTTGAATGTAACTGGAACGCGTACCTTCACAATGGTTGATGGCTGATTGAACTTCCATTGCTTCACTGCGTTCATTGCTGCCCTGTCCAGCGCATCAAAACCACTGCTACGTGCAACCTGTACATTCATCGCACGGCCCAAGGTATCGACTTGAATTTCCAGCAGCACCGTACCCTCTTCACCCGCACGCTCGGCACTGGCCGGATAAGCCGGGTCAACGCGATGCATGATGGCCAATCTTGCAACTGGTGTGGGATCAATGATGATTTTTTCACCACCTCCGCCAATGATTAGATCCGGCGGTGGTGCAACGATGTCTTTGCCTTCCACAACTTTCTCTGGAGTAATATCGCCGACGCTTACCGGTCTCGGCTCAAGCTTTAGTGGCTGAGATACGGGTGGCAAATCCGGCGGTGGCACAAATTCATAAACTTTCGGTTCAGGTTTGACATCCACTACTTTTATATCTTTTGGCGGGTTGATATGGAAAAAACTACCGATGCCATTATTGAAAGCCATTAACGCAACAGCATGCAACGCCACAATGAATGCAATGGCAGTGGTTCTGGATAAGGATTGATCTGGTTTCTGCAACGAATAGGTCAGCGACATAGCAACGCTCCTTTTGTCTCAAAGGCGATATTGATAATGATTGTTTGCTACGAGCTCGCAGACATCACAGACTGCTGATACATCGACCGTGTCTTTTTGTAAGAGTTCCCTGACAACCTCAACGCATTGCTATTTCGTGTGATTGATTGCTCAATTAAATGCGCATCGCACAGTGCTTCGGATAGATAGCGCATTCAGTTGCCACAGCAGCAACTTCATTGAATGAATAGCGTTGGAGTATGCGCACAGATGCCATCCCTGGCTTTCGAATTCATAATGTTTAATTTGTTCGCTGCTTCAGTTTGAAGGTGATGGGTACACGCACTTTCACGATAGTCGCAGGGTGATTAAATCGCCATTGCTTGACAGCCTGTACCGCAGCGGCGTCGAGCACATCGAAACCACTGCTACGTGTAACGCGAACATCCATCGCACGGCCGTTCGTATCAACGGTGATCTCCAGCAATACCGTGCCTTCATAGCCCGCACGTTGTGCACTGGCTGGATAGACGGGATCAACGCGTGATGACAGCGACAGCTTATCCAGCGATACCACTTCAGTGGTGCTGGTACTGTTAGCACTGGGATCAGCAGGTGGCGCATCACTGATGGGCGGGGCGACATCAAGTTGAATGTCAGGATTAATCAACGGCGGACTTAACACCTCTTCCGGTATCGTGTTCGGAACATCCGGAATCGGCGCAGCCTTTTGCGCAGGTGGATCTGGCTGAACTTCTACCACCGTCAGATCAGCGAACGGCATGCTTTTAAGTATCTTGCCAATACCATTATTGAACGCAATCAAAACAGCCGCGTGCAACATCACGATAAAAATGATGACAGCAGTACGGGATCCTGTCTGACGCGATTGATTAGCTGAATATGTTAGCGACATGGCAACTCCTGAATTTCAAGGTATTTACGTTGCGTGTAACTAGCCACTCACGATTTACGCAGAGTGACGCAGACTGTATAGATATCGACGACGCCAGTTGAAAAGAGTTCCCGATAAGACAATGACGTAACTGTCATCGTTTGTGATTGGCGACACAAAATTCCGCGTGATGCAGTTTGCGTATTGGTTTGTTTAGGCGTGCGGAGAACAGATTTGCGACCGATAGAGGATCAAGCTAACCAAAAACCAGATTGACACGTTGCAACATTATCAAGGAGACGTCATGAGCCATCTTCATCGCGCACCATCCGTGTTGGTACAAACTGTGTGGCGTCTGTCGCAGCAGCAACAGTTTCCTGTGCCAGAAGTGGCGTTGTTACTTGCTATCGCACCGGGGCGTGTGGAGCGCATTATTGATGCAATGCATAAGCGTCGCGTGTCACGATGGAGAGCGTGCTAGGTTCCTCAATCAAACTCTGTTGCCAGCGAAGGCTCGCGATAGTGTTTAAATAAAAGTTGAATCTGCTCTGCAGTAATTCGCCCTGTCGATAGCGGCGGCAATGCGTCGAGTGAAAAGAACTCGACCGCATCAGTTTCATTACTGATGCGTGCTTCACCACCCGTCATCTCACAGACAAACAACAGCTTCCAGATATGAAACATGAATGCAGGATAGTTATGTTTCGCGCGATCATGTACAGCAGCCAGCTTCAGAACACGCGCAGCAAAACCAGACTCCTGTTCAATCTCCTTGGTCACCGATAATGATGGCCACTCGTTGATGTCCGCAAAACCACCCGGCACTGTCCATTTGCCATCACTGCGTTCGCGCACCAGTAGTACTTTGTCGTCACGAAAGATGGCACCGCGCACATCCAGCTTCGGTGTCACATAGCCATCCTCCAGTCGCCATGCGTGACGTATCTCGTCCGTAGAATGGGCGGAGTCTTTACTGAGGAGCTGCGTCGCAATCTGTGCAATTTCTTCATAGCGCTCACGTTCGTAGTCGCTCTGTGTGTAATGCAAACCGGTGTGCGCCAACGCCAGTAGACGTCGCGCCTGTTCAAGCAAGTCACTCATGGGTTACGCCTGATTGCAGCAAGAGAATCACCACTGATGGATGTCAGCCAAGTATAGTGCGAAAGTATAGTCGGATATTGTTGCAATCATTCCCATGTCGCCTTCGCCCTTCTCCAGTTCTCCGGATCAAGCCGCTACTCGCGGGGTCATCGCTGTCACCGCTGCGTTCTTCGCATGGGGTTTGTGGCCGTTATTCTTGAAACCACTACACGCCGTCGATGCCTTTCAGGTGTGTGCCTGGCGCGCGGTGCTGGGTTGTGCCGTTGGATTTTTGTGGTTAGCCCTTCGCAAAGAAGTCAATAAAGCCTGGATCGCGATGAAAGACCCCGGCGTTGTCATGCGACTGCTTGCCACCGCTGGCCTGTTGCTTGTTAACTGGGCCGTCTACATCTGGGCGATAGCCAACCATCAGGTGGTATCGAGCAGCCTTGGTTACTTCATCAATCCCCTCATGAATGTGCTACTCGGTGTTTTGATTCTCTCCGAGCGATTGAATCGTCTGCAGTGGACGGCGGTTGCGCTGGCAACGGGTAGCGTCATCTGGCTGACGATCAGCACCGGTGAATTTCCATGGATATCCATTGCACTGGCTGCGACGTTCAGCACTTACGGCTTGATTCGCAAAACCGCCAATGTTGAAGCATTGCCCGGCTCTGCCGTGGAAACATTGTTCATGTCGCCGCTGGCGCTGGTATTTCTTATATATAACGAAGTCCATTTCAGCAGTGTCTTGCATCATGGACCGTTGGAAAGTTTCATGCTGTTGATGTTCGGCCCACTCACCACATTACCATCGGTATGGTTTTCCTACGGTACACGACGCATTAACTACGCAACCGTCGGCATGTTGCAGTACATCGCACCCACCATGCAATTTTTGCTAGGACTATTCCTGTTTCATGAAACCTTGTCCGCAACGCGCCTGATGTGTTTCGCGGTGATCTGGCTGGCACTGATTGTTTACGCCACTGACACCTGGCGACGTTACAGAACATGACTTTGTAGGTCTTTCAGCAGATGCAAGTGACGCGTTCTCCTTAGCCGTTTCCGCATCAAGTTTCATTCTTCGCAGCCGTTGCATACACGGTGGGCATGTGCCCAGCGTCGTCGTTGTTTTATTGAATTGGCTCGTGAGTAATGAGAACAAGTGCACAGTTTCTATTGACTCTTATCTTGCTGACAGCAGCCAGCGTGGCACTGCATGCAGCAGAGCTCTCGCCGCCACTGGGCAGTAACCCGAACTTCACGCGCCTGATGATGGATGCAGACAAGACCGTGGGCGAAGTACTGGCGATTCGTCAGGACAAATATGGATTTATCTGGATTGGCGGTAAAACAGGTTTAGCGCGTTACGACGGTTATCGATTCAAGATTTTCGTCAACAACAGCAAGGATGAACACAGTCTGAGCGCCAACTTCATTCGCGATCTTTTTGAAGACTCGCATGGACGTCTGTGGATCGCATCAGAGAATGGCGGGATGATGCTTTATAACCGCGACATGGAAAATTTTGATCGTATTGGTTACACCAACGGTTCATTTCCCGGACGTCGCGGTGAAGTGTTCTACCGCATCATGGAGGATACGCAACATCGCATCTGGTTTGCGGGCAATCGCGGCGTCAGTGTGTACGATGAAACACAGCACAAGATCACGCAGCATCTGATCAACTCGCCACTGGACAACTACTTGGTATACGGCCTGGTGCAAATGAGTGAAGAGGAGTTCGCGATTGCAACATCAGGCGGAATGTTCCAGTGGAACCGCCGCACCGATGAGTTGTTGCAGCTCAAACATGTGGAAGGCAATCCCCATTCATTGGCGAATGACGAGGTACGCGATATTCTTCTAGACTCGTATCACAACGTATGGGTTGCAACAGACAAGGGCATCAGCCGCTTTCGCCCCGCCACCAAAGATTTCGACAACATTATCATTCCGAATGCCAATCCACGTATCGCGGGCACGCCGGTGTGGAGTCTTTACGAAGACAACAAGCGCATGTTGTGGCTCGCTACGGATGGCAACGGCGTCATGTACTTTGATCCAGCAACTCGCAAGATGGGCTCTTATAGCAGCGGTGCATCCT
>DATAHE010000501.1:0-6979 GCA_036263355.1 Steroidobacteraceae bacterium
CCGCTATGTATTGCGTCTGCGTCCTGAACTGGCCATCGTCGCAGAAGGCACTGTGTTAGCAGAAGCTTGGGTAACATTGTTATTGCGTTTGCTGGGCGTCAAGACCGTCATCTATGTGCCGCTGACGCAATCGGGTAAAGAAATGGGATTTGGTCGTGGCGCGTTGCGTGACTGGCTGGTAAAAAAGATATACCGCCACATACCGCACGCCTGGATCACGCTGAGCAATGAGCAGGCAATCCATTTTCGCGAATGGTCACGCGTTACTCGTCCGGTCTTTGTGCTGCCGAACACGGTTGCTGCAGACATTGAACATGCCGGACACCGCGAAGTCACTTTAGCAAGCAGAGCGATAAGTAGACCACTACGTGTCTTGATTCTCGGTCGTCTTGACGCACATCAGAAAAGCCTGGACACGCTACTCAACTTTCTCGGCTTTCATGTTGAGCTAAGTGCGGACTTTCATTTCACCTTCGTTGGCGATGGTCCGTTCAGGGAACAGATTGAACAAAGACTATCTGTATTTCCTGCTTTGCAGAAGCTGATGTCGCTACGGAACTGGTCAGCGACGCTCGAAGTAATGCGTGAACATGATGTACTGCTGCTCGCTTCCCGCTATGAAGGCGTACCGCTGGTCATACTGGAAGCAATGGCGCTTGGCTTGCCGGTTATTGCCAGCAATCTGCCCGGTACTCGCGCCATGCTCGACTCCGACTGTTTATTCCCAACTGGCGACTATGAGCAAGCCATGCAGCTACTGCATTCCATCAAGCAGAACGATCGACGCATGGCAATCATTCAATGTAATCGCGAAACCTTTCTGGCCAACGCTTCCGGTGCAGCATTTGCTCGTGCCGTTGATGCACTGACCGACAAGTTGATTCACTTTACTGGCTCAACGCCGGAAACCGACTTGCACTCAAACCAGCAAACGGATCAGTCGGATGATGCCACTGTGATCAGAACCTGATGATTTGCAACATGTGAACGTTTCAGATCATCGCCTTGACTTAATGAATTTTTAAAATACTGAATGGAGTGTTTATGCAATTTGTAGCGCAGCCCTTGATTGACTCTGGATTTGAATCTGGAGCTGAACCTGCTTATATCGATACCATCGCGGATCGATCTACAGTGGAAGCCGCACCTGTCAAAGCAATAGCCGACAGCTCAAGATATGTGGATCTTGAAAAAATGATTTCGCGTAGAAGCACAGCTGTGCTCAAGATCGCGGTGCTGGACACCAGCGTTACCAGCATGAATCTGGGTGACGAGATCATCATGGATGCCAGTCGTAAGGTATTGCGTGAACTATTTCCCAATGCTTTCTTTGTCACGCTGCCCACGCATGAGTTCTTTCTATGGGAGTCTTATCGCGTCCTCAAAGATTGTGATTACGTCTTTGTTGGTGGCTCTAACCTGCTCAAGTCAAAGATGATGTGGCATAACCAGTGGAAGATATCGCCCTTCGATTTGTTTCTGAGAAGAGATTGCATTCTGCTGGGATGTGGCTGGTGGCACTATCAGAGTCCGGCCGACTGGTATTCGCGGCAGCTGCTAAAACGCATTTTGTCGTCGCGATATCAACACTCGGTACGCGACGAGTACTCGCGTCAGCAATTGATCTCTGCCCGCGTCGGCAATGTGATTAACACCGCCTGCGTCACCATGTGGGACTTGAACGCAGCGCACTGTGCATTGATTCCGAAACGACGCGCACCGCGCGCGATTACTACGCTGACGGGCTACAATGCCAATCCAGCCGCTGACAAAGCCGTGATCGATACGCTGCTCAAACACTATCAGGAAGTGGTGTTATGGGTGCAGCAACCCGAAGACTTCGCCTACGGTGTTGCGTTATCAGGTGGGCGTGTGAAATTCATCGCGCCAAACCTGAACGCCTTTACCACGTTCATGCGTGATAACGACGTTGACTATGTTGGCTCGCGTCTGCATGGCGGCATTCGTGCATTGCAGATGGGCAAGCGCACGTTGATTCTGGCGGTGGACAATCGAGCGGTGGAGATCAGTCGCGATACCAATCTGCCCGTTGCGTTACGCGAAGACATTGGCGCAATCACACACTGGATCAATGTGCCATTTGAAACCAAGATTCAATTACCGCAGCAAGCCATCGATCGCTGGAAGCAACAATTCATACAACAGGATGTTGAAGCCATCAAGGCAGCTGGATAGTCATGGGCACTGCACGCGATCATGCCTCACGCTCGTTGCTATGGAGCAGCGTCGATATCTTTAGCCAGATGGGCTTTTCCATCGTTGCGCTGGCTCTGCTGGCACGCACACTCAGTGCCGCAGAGATCGGTATTGGCTCGTTGGCAATTACCATCGTGCAGTTGATCACCATGCCGTTTGAACAGTTGTTTCACGACGCCATCGTGCAGCGTAAGGAACTGAGCAAACTCCATTTGATCACTGCATTTACGGCGACGGTGACGGGCGCGTTGATCGGTGCGTTGTTGCTGGTGTTGATGGCGCCGTGGATTTCACAGTGGTATGGCAAGCCGCAACTTGCATCGCTGTTACGTGTTGCAGCCATTGCCATTCCCATCTCTGCGTGTGCAGCAGTGATAGCAGGTAATCTGCGTAGACAGATGGCCTTTGCTCCACTGGCGAGACGCACTGTGATTGGACGGATAGTCGGCACGCTGATTGGATTGGTAGTGGCCTGGTACGGCGGTGGAGCATGGTCATTGATCGCCATGTACGTCTGTTCCATCCTGTTATCGACAATCGTATTGATGTCCAATCGCTATCTGCCAGGTTGGGGCTTTGATAACAGTGCATTCAAGGAACTATGGCGTTTCGGCGGACCCAACATGGCATCACAGGTGCTATTGCTGGGCAATGGGCGTTTGTTCGTTTCAGTCGCTGGCATGTATCTGGGTGATGCCGCATTAGGTGTATTCAGTCTGGCTTTCAGGATTGTCGAGGAGCTGCGTAATACGCTGAGTAGCGCCGCTGCGCAACTCGCATTGCCCTTGCTTGCCAAGCGTGCGCATCTGGAAGAACAATTTGCCAATGTGTTTTCCGAAGCTACTCGCTTTACCGCCATGGTGCTGTTGCCGTTCTATGCGGGCATCATGCTGGTGTCACCCGACTTGATACAGGTATTGTTCGGGCCCAAGTGGCAGGATGCCTCTACTGCCACTACTTTACTGGCAGCAGCCGCATTGATCGTCACCTTTCGGCAGTACTCCAGCATTGCCATTAGCGCGACCGGACGCCCAGAGATCAACTTGTTAATCAACGGCATCGCACTGGCCTTCAGCATTGGTGCTTTATTAACAGGCTATGTAACTGATGCGGGTTCTGCGGCGCGTATCTGGTTATGGCGTGCAGTGATCTTGCTGGTGGCGTCATTAGTCGGCACGCGTTTCGCCACACCGTTAACCATCAAGTCGCAGGTCGTACCGACCTCGGTTCCGCTAGTCGCAACACTGGTCATGTCTCTGTGTGTATCGTTATTGCGCAGTGCTGATACGCCGTTGGAAGGCAGTCCAATGTGGTTGACGATGAATGTATTGATTGCGGTAATCAGCTACGCAGCTGCGTTATTCGCCATCTCGCCACAACTCGTAGTGCAGTTATATTCGTTCTCGCGCAATGCCGTGATGAGTAGGGCCACATCGCACTAATATCACTGGTAGGCCTGACCCGTTAGCGCGACTAACGGATCATTAAGAAATCGTGACAAAGGTTTTCAAAGCGGTACTCAACCAGTCCTACACCGCTTCGCGGACTTCATGACTTCATGCCGGACGCCACAATAGTTAATTTTAATCCCGAGGTACTATTGTTCAATTATGCAATCGGGAGCAAAACCATGAACAAAGATATAGTCGAAGGCAATTGGAAACAATTGAAGGGCAAGATCAAGCAGAAGTGGGGCGAACTCACTGATGATGATATTGACCAGATCAATGGTAATTACGAGATTCTTGCGGGTCGCCTGCAGGAAACGTACGGGCTGAGCAAGGACGATGCCGAACGCCGCATCAAGGAATTCAACGAAGAAAACCGCCTTTACATGTAATCAGCTAAAGCCAATTGCATGAGCATATCGGTTGAGGTCGTCTTGCAGCTCGTACATCAATTCCATATTGACGCGCGATGCCGCAATTCGGCCTCAATCGTTGGCATTGATTTTTTCTTGCATATCAACTCATCAGAACATATACCAGAGAATGTCAGCCACCGAAGCGGCCGCTAGTGAACGGGTTCCGGAATCGCTCGAAACGCAGGTGCGGCACATCATCGAAGAAGCACGCATGGTGTTACCTGGCATCCAGGCCCTGTTTGGTTTTCAACTGATCGCCGTTTATAACAATCGCTTTGCTAGTGCGTTGTCTGAATCCGCACAACGCTGGCACCTCGCTTCGCTTTTACTGGTCGCTCTTTCAATCGCGCTAATCATGGCGCCCGCCGCTTATCATCGTCAGGCTGAAAGAAATTTCATTACGGCATATTTCGCCACTTATGCATCACATCTCGTCACCGTAGCAATGATCCCTCTGCTGCTGGCCATTTGTATGGATGTCGCCATAGTCTCTATGCTCATCACTTCCAGCTTTTCTTTAAGTTTGGTACTTGCATTAATGCTCGCGGTATTCTTTGCATGGTTCTGGTTTATCCTGCCGTGGCACCATCATCGCCGGATCAGGCAAACCTGATGAGCAACTCCGTACAGGAAAAAGATTCCCCGTCAATTTCGAAGAAGCATCCCCAAGGATGGTTACGCCGCCTGGGCCCAGGTTTAATCACTGGCGCAGCGGATGACGACCCCAGTGGCATTGCCACTTACTCGCAATGCGGCGCGCAGTTCGGGATGAAGCTTCTGTGGACGGTACTACTCACGACGCCGTTGATGATTGCCATTCAGATTGTGAGCGCCCGCATCGGCGTGGCAACAAAGTGTGGCATTGCCGAGAACATGCGACAGCGTTTTTCACTGGCAACTTCTATTGCACTTGTAACACTGCTGTTTATCGCGAACACCGTGAATATCGGCGCTGACATTGCCGCCATGACGGGGGTGATCCAGCTATTCATTAAAATTCCTTCCTTTATATTGGCGCTGCTGCTTGGAGCGGTGACGCTGTGGCTGCAAGTGAAGTTTTCATTCAAGCAGTATGTACGAATTTTGAAGTGGCTGACGCTCAGCCTGTTTACCTATGTGGGCATCGTATTCACTGTTGAGATTCCCTGGAAGGATGTACTGCTGCACACGGTAGTTCCGTCTATTGAATGGCAGCCCCGTTACTTCACCGCAGTTGTTGCCATTCTTGGCACAACCATCAGCCCCTATCTGTTCTTCTGGCAGTCAGCACAAGAAGTGGAAGAACATGAACAAAAAGCAAAGCGACTGGATGGCAAAACCTATTCACCCAGCGCATCGCGGGAACTTGGCCGTATCAAGTTCGACACCGTGACTGGCATGATCCTGTCGAATGCCATTGCCTTCTTTATTATTTTGACGACCGCCGTCACGCTACATAGTCGTGGTGTTACGGATATTGCAACCGTCGCACAAGCGGCTGAAGCCTTGCGACCAGTGGCGGGTAGCTTCGCCTTTGCGCTTTTTGCTTTGGGAATTCTTGGCACGGGTTTACTTTCTATTCCCATTCTTGCGGGCTCTGCTGCATATGCATGGGCCGGCGCACGCAATTGCCCCTGTGGCATTGACAAGAAGCCAACTGACGCACGCGAGTTCTACCTGATTATTGCTCTGGCGATCTGCTGCGGGGTTGCGTTGATTCTGTTACCCCTTGATCCAATCAAGATGCTGTTCTGGGCCGCGGTAATCAACGGCATCATTTCCATTCCCATCATGATCGCGATGATCATGGTCGCCAGTTCGAGATCAACCATGCAAGCCTTTACATTAAGCAACCGCCTGCGAATTTTTTCATGGCTGACGGTTGTGGTTGTCAGCGTTGCGGTGTGTGGAATGGTTTATCAACTCTTCAGTTGAACGGCCAAGGTCGGCTATTACCGACCATCACAGAGGGTATTTCACTCTGCCACACACTAACTTCCGCGCGTAGCCTCCCCTTCCTCTCCCGTTCATCCGTATGGTTCACGCATATCGCGATTCGCGATCTGGAGGCACCGATGGCTACTGCGACACCCAACTCTCCCCAGCTTGCCGTTATTACTGGCGCGTCCAGCGGCATCGGTTTGGAGCTTGCGCGCCAATGCGCACAACACAACTTTGATTTGTTGATTGCAGCGGATCGCCCCACCGCTGATGCGCTGAATCAACTGCGCTCTTATGGCACTAAGGTAGAAGGACTTGAACTTGATCTGTCGCGCAGTGAAGGCGTGACTGAGTTATACGCAGCGATCGGCAACCGTCCCGTGGCAGTGTTGATGGCTAATGCTGGCCATGGATTGGGCCGCGCGTTTCTTGATCAGGACATCGCTGATATCCGGCATGTTGTGGATACCAATATCACGGGCACGATCGAACTCATTCATCGTGTTGGCCATGACATGCGGTTGCGTGGCGACGGTCGAATTTTAATTACAGGGTCCATCGCAGGCTTTGAACCCGGCGCATTTCAGGCCGTATATAACGGCACCAAAGCGTTTATCGACTCGTTCGCGGCTGCGTTACGCAATGAACTGAAAGACACGGGCGTTAGCGTGACTTGTTTAATGCCGGGTGTCACTGACACAGAGTTCTTTGTCAGGGCTGATTTAATGGATACAAAAATGGGCACGCAAGACAACAAGGCCGACCCAGCCGAAGTCGCGCGTATTGGTTTTGATGCGATGATGTCGAACGAAGGTGATGTCATTGCAGGCCTGAAGAACAAACTTACGGTGGCAATTTCTACCGTGACACCATCATCCGTACTGGCCGAGCAGCATCGCAAGATGGCCGAACCAGGTACCGCGAAACGAGATCATCACTAATGCGCGCACTTACTTATCATGGCGCGCACGATGTGCG
>DATAHE010000502.1:0-3435 GCA_036263355.1 Steroidobacteraceae bacterium
GGCCGCAACAATCGTAACAATTCCTCAGGCTGTTTCGCCAGCAACGCAGCAGCAGCAAAGGTACCAAGCAATGGGCTGATGACCGCAGATACCACCTGTATGCAAAAGCGGAAGGCAATCTCGAAATCCGTAACGGCTGCCAATCCATAACCATGACTGAGGAACAGCTTGAAAACAGGCTCGCGCATGCTGATCATGATGGTTGCAATATAGACGCCTGCTCCAAAACCAATCAGGTTTCGCATCGCGCGCCAGTCTGATTTGAAGGTAAACAACGGCAACCATGGAAACAGAACGCCAGCTCGCAAGACGAACGCGGCCAGTACAAAAGCATTGCCGCCGATCGCGATCCATCCGAGCGTATATACATGTGGAAACAGCGGAAGCAACAGCAACGTCGCTGCCGCAGTTAACAGCAACCAGCACAACAACACATTCTGCGAATATCCAACGCCGTGACGTGACTCGATAATCGCCTGGTACGGCATGGCAATGAATCGCAAACCAAAGCTCACAGCGGTACTAACGACAACAAATTGCCCCTGATCCCGAAACGAATCGGGAATTCCAAGCAACGAACTGATCCTGAGTGAAAAAACCACTGCTATCAACAATAGCAATAGCCACAACGCCACGTAGAGTGAAATGCAGGCACCAAAGAGGTTATTAATGTACCGACGGTCGACCCAGTGATTCGCACAGTGAAAAAGCAAACTGCTTTTAAAGCCAAGGTCAGCAAGGTTAATGACACCGATTACTGTTGCACTGAAGGACCATATAGCAAATTGATCGGCACCCAGATGACGCAATGTAAAGGGCGTAAGTAGTAGATAGACGGGAACTGCGATAAGCACTCGCAGAAGCGCAGCGAATGAACCGCGATATAACATACCGCGTACTTCAGCCCCCGTGGGCTGATCCTGTTGCACTACCTCGTCAGAATGCACGATGTCCATCGTAGCTTCGCGATGTCATATCAGCACGCGTTGCATGTGCAACGATCGCTTCAAATTGTGTTGCGTACTTCTGCGGCGAAAATAGTTTTTCAGCGCGATCTCTGGCGGCAATGGTGATTTGTTTTAACCGGACTGGATCCGATATCAGCATTTCCAGAGTATCCGCCAGCGACTGCGAACTACCAGGGTGGTGTAGCAGACCGCTTAGGCCGTCTTCAATCAATTCCGGATGAGCACCAGCATTCGCGAGCACCACTGGCTTGCAGGCGAGCATCGCCTCCACCACCGCGATTCCGAATCCTTCTCCGATTGCCGGATTAGCATATATATCGATGCATTCATAGAATGACTCGAGATTGGTCTGGTATCCCGCAAACGTTATCCACGGCCGTAACTGCAAACTGACTGCCAACGCCTCTAATGCGGCACGTTCTGGACCGTCACCTACCATGATGAGTCTTGCGTCGACACCTTTCGCTCGTAGCACACCAACTGCACGAATCAACGTCGCCTGGTCTCGTAACGCAATCATGCCACCGACGTGCCCAATGGTCACGACGCTTCTATCGTGATCAAGCACATGCTCCCGTGGTTTACTTACACGATTCTCGACCGGCAGATGCAAGGGTCGCAGCAGCGCGCGATCCACACTGTAGGCCTCCGTAATTGTGGTGGCTGTATAGTGTGAGTTACATATGACAAGCTGCGAAACCTGTAACGCCCAATTGCGCATCAAGGTTGATGCTCTTTCAGCGAGATTCGCATCTGCAGTTAACTTGAATGCAGCGCCGTGTTCGTTGTGAACCACTGGAACACGCAACGCCCGTGCAACCAGCGTGGTACAAATGAGCGGGCGAGTGAAATGTGTCGCGAACACATCGGGCTTCAGCTCGCGCGAGTATCTGAAAACACCCATTGTTACATGCCATGGCGACGTTGAATTGATGACTCTGACGCTTGCACCTTCGCGTTCAAACTCATCTTGCAACTCACCCGGGAGCATGCAGATGAAACTATGGCGCACGAGCTTACGGTCTGCGTGTTTCAGCAGGTACAGCAGTACTCTGGCGGTACCGCCGATACTGTCCAGTTGCGACAGCACATGCACAATATGCAGTCTCTTATCTGATGTTGCAAAACCGTTGACGTTATCCATAGCGCACCAGCTTCTCGCTGCGTCCGGTGTTGCGCGGCGAATATTGATGAGCTGAAACTGTATCTTCGATAATCACCTGGTAGGCTGTTGCAAACTTATGTGCCGCAAACGCTGCCATTGCATGACGACAACCTTCGTCCGCGATTGTCATTGCAATTTTTGGTGCGTCGGCAAGCATTGATACCTTTCTCGCAAGATCTGCTGCATTGCCGGCTTCATACAGCACACCGCTGACGCCGTCCTGAATCAACTCCGGATGTGCGCCAGCCCTGGCAAGAATGACAGGCTTGGATTCCAGCATCGCTTCCACAACCGCAATTCCAAATCCCTCCGCCAATGCAGGATTAATGTAGATATCAATGGACGAATAGAACTCCGTCAAATCACTTTGAAAATTCATGAACGTGACGTTGCTGGAAAGGTCAAGTTGCTCGACTTCGCTCCTCAATGCTGCGCGCATTGGGCCGTTACCTACCAGTCGTAAATCAATCCGGCACCCTTGATCCTTGAGAATCTTTACTGCTCTGATCAATGTCTTTTGATCGCGCCAGTTAACCAATCCACCAACATGACCAATGCGGATGGCACTGGTAGGAAATATCCCTGACTGCTTTGTCTCGTGAGACCGTCTTTCAACAGGATTATGAATCACCTTGATCTTCTGAGCATCAAGGACATACATTTCACGCAATGCTTCTGCCGTGTAATGTGAATTGCAGATAATTGCGCTCGTACCAGGTAACCAACCGCGACGCAGGCGTTTTCCCAACTGTTTTACCGGACTACACTGAAGCTTATCCAGTGTTGCGGGGCCATGTTCATGATGAATAACTGGCAGGTTGCACCAGCGCGCGACCAGTGTTCCGCAGGCAAACGAGCGGGTGAAGTGCGTGGCGATGACATCTGGTTGCCAGCTTCTGATCATACTCCATGCAGCTCTGAGCACTTGCCACGGCGAATTAGATTCCAGCACCGTAACCTGGCTGCCCATCTTTTGCAGCTCGTCAGCGAATTCACCACCTTGCATCGCGATAAAGCAATGTTGAAATCTGGTCGTATCCGAATGACGTATAAGATACATCAGCTTGCGTGCTGTACCACCTACGGAACTCAGGTCACTGGTCATGTGCAGTATGCGAATCATTGATATGCCTCTCCAATGGGATGCGCGCGCAGAAGAAACGACTCGCGATCAACCAGTGCCATGGCGATAAACATTGGCAACAAGGCAAATCCATACGTGCATGGCGCGTGTACCGGCTGCACCATCAGAAATAGTGGTGCAAGTGTTGCCACCACCAGCAGATGCGTCGATTCCGTCTC
>DATAHE010000503.1:0-2881 GCA_036263355.1 Steroidobacteraceae bacterium
CAAGGTTAACGAGCCACCTTGGCAATTCGACAGTGCGAGCAAGTTTGTATTACACAATCATATTAATGCGACGATGGGTGAGACCGTTGAGATAACACCAGTGTCCTTATTAAGGAGGGAAGCGATTGCGCTTGCACATCCCTATACGCGCCGACGTGGCTCGCTGACGCGGCTGCAATTTGCCGGAAACAACTCGTTAGGGTGCGTTGACAACGACTGGAGGGAGGGATTGCGCTTGCACGTCTCTGTACGCGTCGGCGTGGCTCGTTAGCACGATCCAAATTTGTTCCTTACATCTGCTTGATAATTGTGGGCCGAACCCTCGAGGGGTCTCGTCCACACCCTTTCCCAAAAACAAAAACCGGCACAAGGCCGGTCTTTTGTTTTTGGCGGAGAGGGAGGGATTGTGTTGTTCTATCCTGAACAACACGCTTCGCGCCAGCTTCGCTGTCCAAATTTGTTCCTTACAAATTTGTCGAACCCTCGAGGGTTCTCGTCCCTCCCTTCCAAATAAAAAAGCCAGCGTGAGCTGGCTTGTTTCTTGGCGGAGAGGGAGGGATTCGAACCCTCGAACGGGTTACCCCGTTGCCTGATTTCGAATCAGGTACATTCAACCACTCTGCCACCTCTCCATCTTGCAATCATGTCAAGTCTTCTGCGCACTAATCTTGCAAAAAGCACCATTTGGCTCGACGGCAACTCAGTATTCCCATACATGCTGTGCAGGAATGTTGACTTGCGGGGCGCGTATTCTATACAAGTACGCCCGCAAAGAAAGTATGTACCGGGATTTTTTAACCAAACGGGTGGGATTTGAAGGCAACGCTGGCCATCATCGCTTCCTTGTTCCTTAGCACTTGCTCGCAGCTGCCCAGCACGCTTTCGCAGATACTAATCTCTGGCGAACTGCGTGTTGTCACGCTAAACAGTCCGGGCACCTATTACCTGGGTGCAGAAGGACCACAAGGACCGGAATATGATTTGTGCGCACAATTCGCCGCCGACCTTGGCGTGGCGCTACACATTTATTCGGTACGCAACGTCACGGAAATCCGGCAGGAAGTGTCATCGGGCCGAGCGCATATTGCTGCCGCCGGGCTCGCCATCGAACAGGCTGCGCCCATCAACGCCGCATATGGTCCGGTCTATCAACGCGTCAAGGAGCATCTGGTTTATCGCAACGGAAATGATCGGCCTCGTGATCTACGCGACGCCATCACCCGAGGATATCTTGAAGTCGCCGCCAACAGCCCACATGCCGCCACCTTGCAAAGGTTGCGCAATAGCGAACCCGACTTAAGCTGGGCAGAAAACCCCGCTGCGGAAACAGATGAATTGCTTTATCGATTGTCGCGTCGTGAGATCGAATACACGATTGCAGATTCGAACGAGTTTGCTATTGGCAGAAGCTTTCATCCAGACATTGCGATTGCTGCCGACATTAATCAGGGCAAATCACTTGCCTGGCTGGTGAACCGTCAGGATGCCTCACTACTTAGTCGCGTGACATCTTTCTTTAGCGTGATCGAATCCGATGGTCGTTTGCGAAAACTGCTGGCGAATTACTACGACAATGCACAACGCTACACAACGCCCGCATTGAAAGCGCGTGAGTTCATCGACAATGTCAGAGCACGCCTGCCACTGTACGAAGACTGGTTCAAGGAAGTCGCCACTGAACAGGGCATTGATTGGCGATTGCTAGCTGCGATTGCTTATCAGGAAAGCAAGTGGGAGCCCGATGCAACCTCTTACACTGGCGTACGTGGCTTGATGATGTTGACCGAAGACACTGCACGCAGCCTCGGTGTAACAGATCGACTTGATCCCAAGCAAAGCATTATCGGCGGCGCAAAATATTTTCTGATGGTACGCAAGATGGTTCCATCGCGTATTAAAGAGCCAGACCGCACCTGGTTTGCATTGGCCTGTTATAACATGGGCTTTGGCCACATTGAAGATGCACGTATTCTGACGCAGGTATTTGGCAAAGATGCCGACAAATGGAGTGATGTACGACAACATCTGCCGTTGCTTACGCAGGAAAAATACTATACGCAGGCAAAGCGCGGCTATGCACGTGGATGGGAGCCGGTTCAATTCGTTGACAACATCAAGCTGTACATATCAATGATGGACTGGGTCGGCGCCGAAGGCGGGCTCGCACAAAAGATTGAACAGATGGAAGCAGATAGTCTTGCGGATAACACCGATGATGACAAGTAATCGGTAGTCATTAACAAACTACCGCCCTGCTTCACCATCATTCAACCGTTGACATGGAAGATTTGCAAAGTCAGTTCATTGAGCTTGAATAACACTACTTGCGATCAACCAGTGCATTCGCGACAAATCGTATTAATTCGTCAAGAGAAAATGGTTTGTTCAAGAGCTTGCTTCCCAAAGGCAACTTTACGGCGTTGCCACCATAGCCCGACATATACGTGATCACCATGGATGGACGTATCTGTTTAAGCTTCTCGGCCAATACTGTGCCGTGCATCTCTGGCATGACAAGATCACATATCGCGAGATCAACATCCTGCTGCTTGTTAATGATCGACAGCGCAATGCTTGGCGAATCAGCCGACAGTACGTTGTATCCGGAGCGCTGCAATACCGTCGACACCAGCGATAGCACTTCTGGCTTGTCATCCACCACCAACACTGTACGCCCAGCGCCGCTGCAATCCGCAATAGAACTGATGGCACTCGTGGCTGCTTGCGGCGGCATGGCAGACGGTATTCGTATATGAAAAGCGGTTCCCTTGCTCGATTTTGACTCCACTTCGATACTGCCACCATGTTGCAGGACCGTACCGTGCACCATTGCCAGTCCCATGCCCGTACCAGCACCTACCGACTTGGTGGTAAAGAATGG
>DATAHE010000504.1:0-5723 GCA_036263355.1 Steroidobacteraceae bacterium
CCGGCAATCTGCGCAATCGCAATCAGTCCTTCAACGCGATCAATCTGCAAGTACGGTTTACGATCACCAAACACTTTGGTCAATGTCAGCAGATTGGACGTGCCCGGCATGGCGTGTCGCTGGAAGAACTGTTCGCCCGTAATACCATCGGGCGCTCGGATGATGGAACATGGCCTACCTTTGATATGCGGTAACAGCCATTCGGCGACCCTTTCGAAATAACGGGCGAGATCAATCTTGGTAACAGGTTTGCCATCGCCATCTTTTGGCCACAGCACTTTGTCGGGTTTAGAAATTGGAACTCCCATCACCACGGCACTAGCATTTAATGACGCGTGAGTCTTTTTCGCCGGATGTTTTGTTGATGCTCTTGCTGATGGCTTCTTTATCTCTATGTTGTTTGCGGGTACAGGTTCTTCTGCTTCAACTTCAATCGCTGGCTTATCCTGACGCAACCCTTTGAATGCCGCTTGACGAACATTGCCGCCCGCGGTCCACCCGGCGAATTCAACTTCGGCGACCAGTTCAGGCTTTACCCATTTCACATCTGAAGCTTTCCGTGGCGCGTTATCACCGGTAAAAGGATTCTCTTTGGTGATTAATGGTTTCAGTCGCCGCATTAATTCACTGACATTATGCTGTCCAAAGCCGGTTCCGACACGACCGACATGCACCAGATGATTATCTCGATACACGCCAGCGATCAATGATCGCAGCCGATTACCTTCCTGCGTAAAGCCACCAATCACTACTTCATGACCTGCACGACACTTCGACTTGGTCCAATCTCCGTTACGCGCACCACGATAAGTCGAGCTCAGCCGTTTAGATACAATGCCTTCAAGATTCATGCGGCAAGCCGATTGAAGGACGGCGTCACCAGCAATCTGGAAATGCTCTACAAAACGTATTAGGGCAGACTTGTTATTTTCATTCAGCAAATTCTCGAGTTGCGCTTTACGCTCTACTAAGGGCTTGTCGCAAATATCCATGCCCTCCGCAAACAGAAGATCGAACGCAAACAAGATCAAGGCGTCACTCTTGCCATCTGACAGAGCTGCCTGTAATGCAGAGAAGTCGGGAGAACCATTCTTGTCTAACGCGACCACTTCGCTATCGATAATGCAATCAGGCAATTTAGCTGCCGCTGCGATGATGGCCGGAAACTTCGCACTCCAGTCCAATCCCTTACGCGTCTTGAGAGTCGCTTCACCATTCGTTACTCGTAATTGCATGCGATAGCCATCGAACTTCACTTCATGAACCCACCCGTCTCCCACCGGTGGTTTTTCCACGGGCCGGCACAACTCTGGTTCGATAAAGAGCGGTGGTGCGCTTGTCTTTTTGGCTTTGTGTTTTGATGATGTCTGTTTAAGAGATGCGTGAACCGCCGATTTCATATTCGGTATAAGCTTCTTGCGGCCGGAAGCATCTTTATCACTGCGTTTACTCGCAGTTGCATCGTCACCGTCATGGTCCCGATTTGAATTCCATACAGCATCTGCCTTCGCCAGGTTTTTATTGGCCAACATGAAAGGAGTCGGTGCGCGACCTTTCCCCGCTGCGATCTGATCCATCGTGCGAGCAGAAGCCACAGATCGATCGTCGCTCATCATCTTCTCGACGGCGTCGGTATCACCTGCGTGTTCATCGCGATGCTTGATCAGCAACCAGTTGGTTCGCTTCCCGCCATAGCGATCATTTTTCATTCTCACTAACGCCCAGCTACCTTGCAGACGCTTGCCATACAGTGTGAACTTGAGCTCGCCTTTCTTTAATTGTACTTCGGCGCTGCGTTCGCCATCACTTTGCCAGTAGCCACGATCCCATAACTGGACTGTGCCACCACCGTATTGTCCTTTAGGGATGGTGCCTTCGAAATCGCCATAATCAAGTGGATGGTCTTCAACTTCCACTGCCAGGCGCTTGTCGTGCGGGTCAATTGACGGGCCACGCGTAACGGCCCACGATTTGAATACGCCATCCAGTTCAAGTCGCAAATCAAAGTGAAGCCGCGTGGCGGCATGCTTCTGAATAACAAAGCGAAGCTTCTCGGAAGACTTGACCGACAGTTCTCCACTGGGTTCAGCAGTGACAGTAAAATCGCGCTTGGCCCGATACTTGGAGAGCTTGGGAGAAACTTTAGTCGCAGATTTCCTGGGGGCCTTCTTGGGTGTTGCCATCTGATCACCTCATCATTGTTTAATTGTCATGATGGTCATGTCTTCAATAGTGGCGCGTCGCAGTGCTCTGCGATTCAGACCTCAATGACGCCGGCTTATCCAACTGCGCAAGACGCTCAAGGGGTTTTTCTGCCGGTCCACTAAATACCGTGCCATCAGGTTTGAATCGCGAACCATGGCAAGGACAATCCCAAGTATTATCCACGTTATTCCATTTCACCAAACAGCCGAGATGCGTACATGTCGCTGAGCAAAGTTGCAGTTCGCCATCAGCACTACGATACGCTGCAACTTTCTTTCCTTGAAGTTCCACAATGCCACCTTCACCATTCTTCAGATCTTCTAGATGCAGCTCCGTCTTCTTCATCCTGTCCCCGACAAGGTGTGTGGGAAAATCAACATTCTCAGTGATGTATCTCCATATGCCGCCGTGAAATGGTTTGCGGTCCGTGCGCAGCAGATCGGCATATTCATGATCACGCTGAAGGAAGCTATCTCTTGCCATTTCGGCAGCCAATGTACCCAGCGTAAAACCATTACCACAGAAGCCTGTAGCAACAAATTGACGTGGCGCATTTTCACCGATGAATGGCAAACCATCATCGGTTTCTACAACCTGCCCCATCCAGCGATGCGTAATCTGTGCCTGAGGAAACATCGCCATGAATCGAGCTCGCAGCTTTTCGAATACCTGCGCGGTATCCGTTTCCTGTCCAGTCTTTACATCATCACCGCCGAAGATTGCGTATTGATGGTCAGCATGATTATCGACGCGCAGGTAATCATACGGATCTCCCGTATCCCAGAATAGCGCCTCGGGTAATGTATTGATTGGTAACCTGGCGCCTAAGACGTAACTGGAATACAGCGCGAGCTTGGTCTGTAGTAGTGATGCGCCGATCACACCCTTTGCTCCCATCAAAGGATTGTGCGTGGCGATCATCACATAGTCACATTTGATCCGCTTCCCGTTGGCCCGCAATGCCAGCGGACTCTGTTCCGTCTCTTCATAGTTGGTATTCTCAAATATCTGACCGCCCCGTGCACATATCGCGTCGACTAATCCTTTCAGATATTTTCGCGGATGGAATTTCGCCTGATGATGAAATTGAATGCCGAATGTATTTATGCGTGGTACATCGTCAATCCACGTAGCAGCAAAACCCAGCTCATTTGCAAGGTCGCAATCCTGATGAAGTCGCTCCAGTTCACCCTTGGCGTTAGCACGTAAAGAGTTGTGAAGATATCCCGGTACGCGACGAAATTCGCAATCTGTCTTGTTGGCTTTCTTGTTACGAGCAGCGATGGATTCAATCGTATCAATGGCCTTCGCACCCGCACGCCAGAATGCAGTTGCACCTTCTTTACCAAAATGGGACACCAACTGATGCAGGCGATAATCTGTGACGTAGGTTAGATGAGCTGTGGTGTGGCCTGTGTCGGCACTTGCAAGACGGCCTCGTTCGATGATGGCAACGCGAACACCTTCATTGGCGAGCATGTAACCCGCCGTCAATCCCGTCAACCCGCCACCGACAATGGCCACGTCCACTTTGATATCCGAGTTTAGAGCGGGAAACTCTGGCAAAGGCACTTCTAGCCAGACAGGGTTAGCGTCGTTGTAGGTGGATGTGCTCATGCCGTTTTCCCCTCGTATACAGTCGCTAGAAGTATGACGCTCACTATCGGCAACATCTGTCGGACGTGCCATCTCAACTCTGTGAGAATCAAGAGACGAACCTGCTCACAGACCTCTTGAGATTTGCCGATACAGCTATGCCAGAAGGCCCTTCCATCGTTATCTTTCGCGAAGAGACCGCCAAATTTGTTGGTCAAACCATTCTGCGTGTGGACGGAAACACCAAAATCGAGAAGGAGCGATTGCTGCATCAACGCGTTTTGGATATCAGAAGCTGGGGAAAGCACTATTTAATGGTGTTTGATGGCTTTTCACTACGCGTCCACTTCATGCTTTTTGGCTCATACCGCATTGATGAGCGACGTGATTCCGAGCCACGTTTAAGTATGCGCTTCAAAAACGGAGAACTGAATCTCTACGCATGCTCAGTGCAGTTTATTGAGGGCGACCTTGATAATACTTATGATTGGAGTAGTGATGTGATGTCGGATGCATGGGATGCGGAGAAAGCGCGCGAGAAGCTGCTTGCACTGCCGAATGCTTACGCATGCGATGCGATGTTAAACCAGAACGTATTCTCTGGAGTCGGCAATATCATCAAGAACGAAGTGCTATTCCGGATTCGTGTGCATCCGCTGTCACTGATTGGCTCGCTGTCGTCTCGCAAACTCAATGAACTTATCTCACAGGCGCGTCAATATAGCTTTGAATTTCTGGAATGGAAGAAAGCTTACGTGCTGCGCAAGCACTGGCTTGCACATACCAAGTCAATCTGTCCGCGATGCAATATTCCATTTAGCAAGGGCAAGCTGGGCAGAACTCAGCGACGAAGCTTCTACTGCGAACGTTGTCAAAAACTATACGCCGTGAAAACTGCCGCCGTGAAAAAACCAGTACGATCATCCAAAAAGAAAAAAGCGGCCAGACGAACTACGCCCGCCTGATATTCGGTCGTCTCATATCTGCAAGTGTTTCCAAAGCATTGGCAGTTGCATGGCCCGCTGCGGTGTTATCAAAAATGACCCACGTCGCAGTGTTACTGTTGTGGCTTCTTATCTTCTTCACCCATTCCTGCAATTGCTCGGAGGAGTAGCTCGACCAGTACATACGTGGTGAACCATGGAGCCGGCAGTAGATCAACCGATCAGTCGCTCCGCCGGGCTCACCTGCAACTGGAACAACAGATGGATCAGCAGCCACTCGGGAGATCTCATGTGCTTTAAGTAGTTCTTCTGCGCGCCGTTCAAACCAGCTGGCATGCCGTGGCTCGCATACTACTTGGCCCTGATATAGCTTTCTTAGCGATGTAAAAAACGTTAACGCAACGCGAGTCTCAAATGCCAGAGACGGTGGCAACTGTATTAACAGCGGACCAAGCTTTTCTCCCAGGCCGTTTACCTCATCCAGAAACGCGATGACACTGTCCTTCGATTGGCGTAGTCGGTTCTCGTGCGTAATTGAGCGTGGCATTTTTACTGCGAACTGGAAAGAAGCAGGCGTGGACTCTGCCCATCGTTGATAGGTAGTAAATGCATGTGAACGATAGAAAGAAGAATTTATTTCAACGCAGTTCAACACTTGCGAATAACGTTGCAGATGCGTTCCATCCTTCGGAAAGTGCTGCGCGGCAGTTTTTGGAATTGACCAACCCGCCGTACCGACAAAATTGCCATCTACTCTACTCATGGACCGGGAATGGACCTAATGGACCGATCCATGACTACCTCCCCTTGACGATGACGTGCAGTAACATGTGGTGTGTGCTTTGCCAGCGACTTGAGCAAGTGCAATGCATTCTTTTCTACACCACACCTATCTGATGGATCCCCCGTTAAGGCAGCAAGGCGCCCCTCGCGCCATGCGGTGAAAACACCGGGATTGATATAAGACTTCCGGCAGAC
>DATAHE010000505.1:0-4024 GCA_036263355.1 Steroidobacteraceae bacterium
TTTCACCTCTGATCGCTCTGGTAGTGCACAGATTTATGAAACCAGCGTGCGCGATAACAATCACACGCCGCGCCGTGTGACATTCGAAGGTAACTACAACGCACGAGCCCGAATTTCACCGGACGGCAAGCAACTGGCCATGGTTCATCAAGAAGGTGGCAGTTTCAACATTGCCATACAGGACTTGAAGTCCGGTGCGTTGCAGGTATTGACCAAGGGTCGTCAGGATGAAAGCCCCAGCTTTGCACCAAATGGCGCACAAATAGTCTATTCCACCCAAAGCAGAGGTCGTGGCGTCCTGGCATTGGTGTCCAGCGACGGTCGTTCACAGCAGACGTTGGGTGCTAGCAATGGTGATGTCCGTGAAGCAGCATGGGGTCCGTTGCCTCCCAAGCAATAGCGTATTTATCCGCGGCTGCTTTGCGGCTGATACTGTGGCAAACTTCGTTCATTAACTGGTTTATTGGCTTTAACGGTTTGGAGAGTAATCATGAAAAAAATCCTGATCATGTCGTTGGCAATGTTGGCTTTGGTCTCATTGGCGGGCTGCAAAACAGAACCCGTGAAGAAAGCCGAAACACCGGCGGATACCACCAGCAGCGACAATAGCGGCAATACCAATACGCTACCTGGCAACAACGTCCCTGGTTCGCAATCGATGAATGCCGAACAGATGGCAAAACAGGCGCTCAGTTCTGTCGGCTTTGTTATTTATTTCGACTATGACAAGTCAGATATCCGCTCTGAATACAACTCAGTGATTGCAGCTCATGCAAAGTACCTGAGCAGTGGTGCGAATCTGAAGGTACGCCTTGAGGGCAACACCGACGAGCGTGGTTCACGCGAGTACAACATTGGTCTGGGTGAACGTCGTGCACAGGCGGTACGTCGCGCACTGATGCTACAAGGCGTCTCCGAGAGCCAGATCACCACGCTGAGCTACGGTGAAGAACGTCCGGCAGTAGATGGTCATGATGAAGCGGCTTATTCAAAGAATCGTCGCGTAGAAATTTCTTACTGATCGTTTGATCGACGCAGTTGAGGCACACGGGGCAAGTCATGAAACATAGATTGATCGGCAAGGTTACTTGCAGTGTCGTACTGGCCACGTTGTCGATTGCTGCGTCGATGACCGCTGCGGCCGCATCTCGTGAAAAAGATCCGATGTGGCAGCAGCTGACCGAAATTGATGGTCGCGTGCTGCGAATTGAGCGCGTAATCAACAACAACAGTTTGCTCGACATGGCACAGCGCAATGACGAATTGCAACAGCAATTGCGTCAATTGCGGGGCCAGCTTGAAGAGCTGCAACACTCTGTAGATACCGCACGCAATCAATTTCGCGATGCAGTTGCTGATCTCGACAAGCGAGTGCAAGCGTTGGAAGCGGGCAAAGGAGCTGGTGCGTCATCGTCAGCACCAGATGGCGGCCCTGTTAATACTGGTTCATCCGCAGGCGGTGGTTCCACTGCCGATCGCGATGCTTATCAAGCTGCGTTTGGTTTGTTGAAGGATGGCAAATATTCAGAAGCCACTACTGCATTCACTCAATTCATGTCTGCGTATCCACAAAGCACCTTGCTCGATAACGCGCAGTACTGGTTGGGCGAAGCACATTACGTGGGCAAAGACTACACCCTGGCCGCACGCGATTTTCAATCCGTGTTATCAAAGTATCCCAATTCTGCAAAGGCCCCCGATGCGATGTTGAAGCTGGGATACACGCAGTATGAAATGAAAGACTATAAAGCCGCACGTTCAACGTTAACCAAGCTGACCACTCAATACGCAGATAGCAAGGCAGCGGTGCTTGCGCAACAGCGCATTGCAAAAATGAATGCAGAAGGGCTGTGATGCTCGTGTGCTGTTGTGTCTACTAAGCCTGTTATTGATGTTGCCTCGTTGCCCGCTACTCAGCGGGTCAAACTGACCGAAATCTTCCTCTCCATTCAAGGCGAGGCCAATGCCGTGGGCTGGCCTACGGTATTTATTCGTCTGACGGGATGTCCATTGCGTTGTGGATATTGTGATACCACCTATTCTTTCTATGGTGGTGAGTGGTACGCCAGTGAAGCAGTGGTGCAGCAAGTCAAAGACTATGGTGTAAAGCATGTGTGCGTGACAGGTGGCGAACCTCTGGCGCAACAAGGCTGTGTGCCGCTATTGAAATCATTCTGTGATGCAGGCTATGACGTCTCGCTTGAAACCAGCGGTGCGATGGACATTGCTCCAGTAGATACACGTGTGTCGCGTGTGGTGGATTTAAAAACACCGGGTAGTGGCGAGCTTGCAAGAAATCGTTATGAGAATTTGCCGTTGCTGACTGCGCATGATCAAGTCAAGTTTGTACTGTGTGATCGAACAGACTATGACTGGGCCTGCGAACAACTGCGGCAGCACAAGTTGTCTGATCGCTGCACGGTTTTGTTCAGCCCGGTACACAGTCAGGTATCACCGCGCGATCTGGCAGATTGGATTGTTGCTGATCGTTTGCCAGTACGAATGCAGGTGCAGTTGCATAAGTATTTGTGGGGCGACGAGAAAGGACGTTAATGCTTTCTTTGAGGCTGCTGCGCTCACCATATTGGACGGCTGCGATGCTCGGGTCCTCATGTATCGTGCATATACACTGCGGACCCTGTGCTTCCGTGTCGTCCAATCTGCCATCGCTCGCGACGCTTCAAAGAAATCATTTGGTTTCGTAGTGGATGGTCATATGAAACCGTTCGCCCTTGCGCCCCGATCATCCTGAGCTTGTCGAAGGACGAAGGGTTCTTTAATCAAATTTATATCCAAACATGTCTAGCTCTAATCGTCACGCTGTTGTTCTTCTTTCCGGTGGACTGGATTCCGCCACCACGCTCGCCATTGCGCGTGCTGAAGGCTTTACCTGTCATGCGGTCAGCTTCGATTACGGTCAGCGTCATCGTGCGGAACTCGTCGCTGCCGATCGCGTTGCCCGTACGCTAGGTGCCGCAGAGCATCGTACGATGCGAATCGATTTCGCAGGGATTGGTGGCTCGGCCTTAACAGACAGCTCCATCGCCGTGCCGGAAAACACGCCATCGACTGGAATTCCCGTTACGTACGTGCCCGCGCGCAATACCGTGTTCCTGTCACTAGCCTTGGGCTGGACCGAGGTACTCAACGCAGCGGATATTTTTATCGGTGTGAATGCGGTTGACTATTCGGGCTATCCCGATTGTCGCCCAGAATTCATTAAAGGCTTTGAGAATCTGGCAACACTGGCCACCAAGGCTGGAGTTGAAGGACACCCGTTTAAAATTCACGCACCATTGATCTCGTTGACCAAGGCGCAAATCATCCAGCGTGGTATTTCACTCGGCGTCGATTACAGCCTCACTGTTTCTTGTTATCAGGCTGACAGCGAGGGCAGGGCGTGTGGAAAATGCGAGTCGTGCAGACTGCGTAGCGAAGGTTTTGCTGCCGCCGGAGTTGCTGATTCGACGCGATATAAATAATTGATCGCCAATCCAATTTTTTGGGTTTACACGGCGCTGTAATCCGGTATTATGCGCGCCCGCTCGGGCCATTCGCGCCCAGCTTTTCATAACGATGCGGGTTGGTAGCTCAGTCGGTAGAGCACTGGACTTTTAATCCATTGGTCGTGGGTTCGATTCCCACCCAACCCACCATTGAGCCTTCGTTTAATGACAGATTGCACACGCAACCATCGTCACTGCGTGGATCACGATGCTTGGAGAGATACTTCTTCGTCCATTTCTCCAACCGCGCATCGCAAGCCTAAAGACTTATTGCGCAGTCCTAGACTAGAAGTCCCAGCGGCAATAGATCGTGCGTTTTGAGGATCAAGGGGTTACGGACTGCCACTTGCAACTTCAGGCGTACTGTATATAAATACAGCCACGCACGATTGTTCTTCAGAGGTGCCCAATGTTCACAGACCCCGTGATTCTAATCGACGAGACGCTACAACGTTTAGACCTGCTATCGGCTTTATTTGACGACGAAGTGGATGAGCGCATCAGACATGCAGGAGAGC
>DATAHE010000506.1:0-6332 GCA_036263355.1 Steroidobacteraceae bacterium
TCAATGTCGGTAGGTAGTTTTGCAGCATCACGTATAAATTCGAACCACAAAAGCGGGCGAATTGTACAGGACATGCGGGCCAAGGCATACACCTGTGTGACGCAAATTATCCTGATTGAATTAAGGTAGACCGAATCTTCGCAACGCGTGACGCGATAAGGCACTCCATGCGGGCTTTTAAGTGTTATTTGGTGTTTTGCGTATCAACGGACGCAGGGGAATGCAGGGTTTGAACGTCTGGAAGTCACGGCTAATTCAGGCGGCGCAAAATGCTTAACGTTACGCTACCAGCTCAGGCTTTATTCCACAGCCACGAAGAGACAGAGATTGCTCTCACACAATTTGGACAAGAAACAACTTAAGCGCTCCTTGCAGATGATATGGAGGATGAGACGGCTAGAAGGCAACTTTCGAAAAAGGGCAATCGCCTGCTCAGCAGGCTCTCTGAGGTAATTTACTTTTCTTTTCCAATCAAAAGAAAAATCAAGAAAAGATGGGAAATCCGTTATCGAAGTAGAGTAAGCGCTCGCAAGCTCGCTCCCTGACTTTATTTACTTTTCTTTTCGAATCAAAAGAAAAGTAACAAAAGCTTGAAGATCCTGTTTCGAAAGAGGGTTGGCACCTGCTGCGCAGGCTCCCTGAGATAATTTACTTTTTCTTTGCCAATCCAAAGAAAAAGTAAGCAAAAAGAAAGATTGGTGCGGATGGTCGGACTCGAACCGACACGGGTTGCCCCACTACCACCTCAAAGTAGCGTGTCTACCAGTTCCACCACACCCGCACGGGTGAAAAAGATCAAATTTATTTTGCCGGAGCCGAACTGCTTGCTGGAGCGGCATTGTCAGCTGGAACCGTTGCTGCTGGCGGCGAAGTCACTGCAGTATCATTACCAGGCATGGGCGGAATCACCGCCGAAGCTGCAGATGATGATGCTGAGGAGCTCACTTCACGGTCCATCACGCTAACATCCGCAGTGCGCGTTCCATGATTGCTGAAGTAGGCCAGCGTCAAGCTGGTTACAAAAAACAATCCGGCAAAAATTCCCGTAGTGCGCGACAAGAACGAGGAAGAACCTCGTGCACCGAACACCGTGCCTGATGCACCTGAACCAAATCCGGCACCAGCGTCTGCGCCTTTGCCACGCTGTATCAGGACCAGCCCGATGATGCCCACCGCGAGAAACAGGTGAACAATCATTATGAACGTATTCAGCCAATTCATGACAGTCTTCCAGTTAGCTGCGCTTACCCAGCGGCAGCACAAATTTTCAAGAATTCATCGGCTTTGAGTGATGCACCACCCACCAAGCCACCATCGACGTCCTTCATTGCAAACAGCTCGGCAGCATTTGCGCCTTTAACGCTACCGCCATATAGAATCTGTACCGCGTTTGCGATGTTTGCATCCTGTTTCGCCAGGTATTGACGAATAAACGCATGGACTTCCTGCGCCTGCTCCGGTGTCGCAGTGCGGCCAGTACCAATCGCCCATACGGGCTCATACGCGACAACTGCTTTCGTCAGCGAAGCGATGCCAGCAGCTTTGATCACCGCAGCCAACTGTGCTTCAACAACATCAAATGTCTTGTTAGCATCGCGTTGTTCCAGCGTCTCGCCAACACAAAGCACTGGAATCAGACCTTGTGATTGAACCGCCATGTACTTGCGAGCAACCAATGCATCATCTTCCTGATAAATGCTGCGTCGTTCGGAATGGCCAACGAGCACGTATTCACACCCAACATCCTTCAGCATGGATGCGGACACTTCGCCGGTAAACGCACCTTGTGCTTCTGCACAAACTGACTGAGCGCCGACTTTGACCGGCTTGCCACGCAACTGATAAGCAATTTCGGCCAGGTAAACAAACGGAACACAAACAAGCACATCCGCTTTTGAGGTGTCAACCTTGGCCAGCAAACCTTCCAGCAGCGCGCCATTTTCAGCACGCGAACCATGCATTTTCCAGTTACCAGCCACCAAGGGTCGACGCATATCTTTAACCTAACATTCTCGAAAAACCGGGTCCGGCCCGGCGAAAGGCGCGAAAGCTTACTGACCTGCGGCCGGGAAAGCAAACAGCAATTATGCGCGGATTATCACTGGGCAGCACTTCGAACCACTTCCACCAGCTCTTTCACCAAGGTCTTTACTTGAGCTTCATCGCGCGCCTCCACCATAACGCGAATCAATGGTTCGGTACCTGAGGCGCGCAGCACCACGCGGCCAGTTCCAGCCAGCTTCTCCTCTGCTTTCTTTACTGCTTGCTGAATAGCCGGAGAGTCGTCCGGATTCATCTTGTTCGCGATCCGCACGTTCTCCATGATCTGCGGATACCTCGGCATACCAGCAGCAAGTTCAGCGAGGCTCTTGCCACTTTGCTTCATGATGGCAAGCACCTGCAAGGCCACTACCATGGCATCACCGGTAGTTGCATGATCAAGGCTGAGCAAGTGACCAGAAGTTTCTCCACCCAGCACTGCGCCAGTCGATCGCATCAGCTCCAGCACATAACGATCACCTACCTTGGCGCGATGGAAACCAATACCCTGCCTGGTCAACGCATGCTCCAGACCCAAGTTACTCATCACGGTACCCACGACGGGACCGTTGAGAGTACCAGCAGCTTTACGTGCGCTGGCAAGAATGAATAGCAATTGATCACCATCCACGGTACGACCCAGATGATCAACCATCACCAGACGATCTCCATCACCATCAAGTGCTACACCAACATTCGCTTGCACACCAGGTACGGTTAATTGCAACAAACCAGGTGAAGTTGAACCGCAGCCTGCGTTGATATTGCGGCCATTGGGAGAACAGCCCACAGGAATAATTTCGGCATTCAAGTCGGCAAGGATGCGTGGCCCTACTTTATATCCGGCACCGTGTGCACAATCGATGACTATCTTGAATCCGGAAAGATCAACGCCTTTCGGAATGCTCTCCATGCAAAAGTGCTGGTACTCGACGCGTTGCTTGTCGACGCGCACTGCCTTGCCAAGACGTTGCGACTCGCACGTCACCGGAGGCTCATCTAATAGCGCCTCGATCTTTGCTTCAACATCATCATTCAGCTTACCGCCCTCGCCATCAAAGAACTTGATGCCGTTGTCTTCAAATGGATTGTGCGAAGCACTGATCACCACACCGAAATTGCAACCAAACTTGTTGGTGAGATAGGCAATACCTGGCGTCGGCAATGGACCGATCAGCTTCACATCAACGCCTGCTGCAACAAATCCCGCCTCCAGTGCAGCCTCCAGCATGTAACCAGATAAGCGCGTGTCTTTTCCGACGAGCACGGTACCGCCATTCGGCGCCAACACACGAGCGGCAGCACTGGCCAGACGCAGCGCGAAGTCCACGGTCATTGGGCTTTGGCCCACACGACCACGCACGCCATCGGTACCGAAATATTTTCGACTCACATCAATCTCCGCTCACCTGGAATTTTTCCAGCAACAAATTCAACTCACATAAAATCTGTATGACGGCTCGCAACGATCATTCATCACAGTCCATCAAACCATTAAATATCATTACCGCAAGTATAGCCCCGCTCAAGCAACGAAGTTGCGACGCGCACCGCGTCAACGGTCTCCGACACATCGTGGGTACGAATGATTTTCGCACCAGCAAGCATCGCTGCTGTTGCTAATGCCACGCCCCCACTTATTCTCTCGTCGACAGTCCGGTCAAGCAACTTGCCAATCATGCTCTTGCGTGACACACCAATCAGCAATGGACATGATAAATCGCTGAATGTGGGCAGGTGCGACAATAACTCGAGATTGTGTTGCAACGTTTTGCCAAAGCCGATACCCGGATCAATCATGATTTTACTGCGTGAAATGCCAGCTTGCGCACACGCAGCAATACGTTCGGCGAGGTAACGATGCACTTCTGCAACCACATTTGTATATTGCGGCGCAGTCTGCATATTGTCCGGCTGGCCTTGCATGTGCATCACACACACTGCGGCGCCAGTGGATGCAGCCGCCCTTAAAGCTTCTGGTTCCGTCAAGGCACGAATGTCATTGATGATGCGTGCGCCCGCTGCAACAGCTTGACGCATGACTTCGGGCTTGCTCGTATCAATTGACACGAGAACATCAGCAAACTTTGAGACTTGTTCAATCACGGGAATGGTGCGACGCAGTTCTTCTTCAACAGAAACCAATACAGCGCCCGGTCGGGTCGATTCACCACCGATATCGATGATACGTGCACCCTGTTCAATCATTTGCTTGGCGTGATCAACAGCACGTTGCGGGTCGATATACTTGCCACCATCCGAAAATGAATCTGGCGTGACGTTCAGAACACCCATCACAACGGGCGCTGATAAATCCAGTTCACGCGATCCGCAATCAATGATCATTATTCTGGTCTCTTCATGCAAACAGCCAGCTCAATGAGCTGGCTGTTTGAAATCAACTAAACTACAAACGATCAATGCTGGCTAGCTGGCTTGCCTATAGCTGGCTCAGAATCATTGCGCTCGCGAGTCTTGCCGGATGTGGGTGTATCATCCCAGTCCTGCGGTGGGCGCGGCTCATTGCCCGCCATGATGTCCTTGATTTGGTGCTCATCAATTGTTTCGTACTTGATCAACGCGTTGGCCATGATTTCCAGCTTGTCACGGTTGGAAACCAGAATGTTCTTGGCGCGCTGATAAGCGCCATCAATCACGCGACGCACTTCAACATCAATCACGTGTGCGGTTTCATCGGACACTTGCTTGTGTTGTGTCACTGAACGACCCAGAAACACTTCGCCCTCTTCTTCCGTATAGGACAACGGGCCCAGCTTATCGGATAAACCCCACTTGGTGACCATGTTGCGCGCGAGGTTAGTCGCACGCTCAATATCATTTGACGCACCCGTAGTGACTGCATCCGGACCAAATGCCAGCTCTTCGGCAATACGGCCACCAAACAAACTGGCTATCTGCGATTCAATACGCTGCTTGCTATAGCTATAGCGATCTTCTTCCGGCAGGAAGAAAGTCACGCCCAATGCACGACCACGAGGAATGATGGTCACTTTGTATACGGGATCATGTTCAGGCAAGTTGACACCGACAATGGCATGGCCTGCTTCGTGATAAGCGGTGTTCAGCTTTTCTTTTTCACTCATGACCATTGAGCGACGTTCCGCACCCATCATGATCTTGTCCTTAGCCTTCTCGAATTCATCCATGGTCACAGTGCGCTTATTGAAACGCGCCGCAAACAAGGCTGCTTCGTTCACCAGGTTGGCAAGATCAGCACCGCTAAAGCCAGGTGTACCACGCGCAATGATCTGTGGCTTTACATCATCGGCGAGTGGCAGCTTGCGCATATGTACTTTCAAAATCTGTTCGCGACCACGTACATCAGGCAGTGGCACAACGACTTGACGATCAAAGCGACCGGGACGCAGCAAGGCAGGGTCCAGTACATCAGGACGATTGGTCGCCGCAATCACGATGACACCTTCAGTGCCTTCGAAGCCATCCATCTCGACCAGCAACTGGTTCAATGTCTGTTCGCGTTCATCGTGTCCACCGCCAAGACCGGCACCACGATGACGACCGACCGCATCGATTTCGTCGATGAAGATAATGCATGGGGCATGCTTCTTTGCCTGTTCGAACATGTCGCGCACACGTGATGCACCCACGCCTACAAACATTTCAACGAAGTCGGAACCCGAAATGGTGAAGAACGGCACCTTGGCTTCACCCGCAATCGCGCGAGCCAGCAAAGTCTTGCCGGTACCGGGCGAACCCACCATCAACACACCACGGGGAATCTTGCCGCCCAAGCGCTGGAACTTGCCCGGGTCTTTCAGGAACTCAACGATTTCACCGACTTCTTCCTTGGCTTCGTCAACGCCGGCGACATCTGCAAAGGTCACCTGCACCTGATCTTCGCCGAGCATGCGTGCCCGTGATTTACCGAAGGACATGGCACCGCGACCACCTGCACCGCCCTGCATCTGGCGCATGAAATACACCCAGACACCAATCAATAACAGGATGGGGAAGGACGAAATGAACAGCTGCATCAGAAAGCTCTGACGCTCTGGCGCGGCGGCGCTGAAAGTCACGTTGTGAGCTTGCAGTTTTTCGATCAGTGCGGAATTTGTGGTTTCAGGACTATAGGTCAGAAACTTGTCGCCATCGGTACGCTTGCCGCTGATCAAATCACCCTGGAACACAACTTCCTTGATGCCGTCACTGTTCACCTTGGTAAGGAAATCAGAATAGAGCATGGGCTCTGGCGTGTTGTGATTGGTGAAGTTGTTGATCACCACGGCCAGAATCACCGCGATAATCACGTA
>DATAHE010000507.1:0-3662 GCA_036263355.1 Steroidobacteraceae bacterium
CGCTGCTTCAGCTTTTTCCAGCAGCTTGTTTGCAACATTATCGATACCCGCTTTGGCACGTGCATTTTTCGGATCAATGGTCAATGCACTCCGGTACAAGTCGAGTGCGCTATCACCCGGTGGTTCAAGCAACTTGCCAGCGGCCAATGCTTTGTCTGCCAATGCCAGTTCTTTTGCAGCAGGACCATCGGCGCTGACCGCAGTCGCCGAGGTCTGCCCACTGTCGCTGCCCATATGCGAAATGCCGTAGAAGATACCGCCGACCACAACAGCCAGTACAGCAGCAAGACCGATATAGGCAGGCAAGTAATTCTTGCGTTGTTCGCTACCATCATCGCCCGCAGCAGAAGCCGCTTCACGTCGATCAGATTGCACACCCAGGTCCTGATGCTGCGTGATCGCGGCATCAATGGTCATCTTGGTTTGCACTTGAGAAAGCGGCGTGATCAGGAAGCGGAAGATCTGACCAGTTGCCACCAGCTTCATCATTGCGGAGTTTTCATCGGTCTTACAGGCAACGACCACAGCAAGGTTTGGTATCTCCTGCATCATCTGTGCGATGGTGCCGGGAACATCCTTGCAACTCATCGTATCCAGCAACACCACACCGGGGCGCACTGAATACAGCTGTTGCATCGCGCCGTCGACGGTAGATGCTTCTACCAATTGCGCACTGGCAGGTACCGAACGCTTTACGGTATCAATCACATTCGGATTTGCACTGAGCACCAGAATGGGTGGAGCAGCAGCGGCTTGCTTGTTGCGGAAGCTGGTTGATTCACGGCTGTATTCGTTGTTCATGGTTTGATCATTCTTGAAAGAGCTGGAATGGGCCATTGAGACGATTCCCTACGGCGAACAATGGCGAGTCATACTACCCACATGCTCATTTAACACTGCGACAAATGTCCAAGTTCTATGCACTGTTACGTGAACTGCCCCGCAAAAATAAGTACAGGCACCGGGGATTGGTTGGGTTGGTTGCAGTGAAAGGAGTATGAATGCGGAAACTGATAAATGAGGCGATATATGGCTGCAAGTTCCACATCGGGTGATCAACGGGTAACGGGTAAAACTGTCAGTACCTTATTGATCGCTACTGAGCGTGACCTGGAGCAAAACCTGCTCGCGCAGGCACTGGATGGCCGTGGGTTTGCCATAATTCGTTCACATGATGGTTTGCAAGCCCTGGAACTCGCGCGCACCAATCCGCCCAGCTTGTTGATCGCCAGCGTTGGCCTGCCGATGCTGGATGGCTTTTCGCTATTCAAGCGCTTTCAGCAGGATGATCAGTTGAAGCAGATCCCGATCATTCTGTATTCGCCACGCAGCAACGATCAGAAGTCAGAACGTTTTGCACAGGAAGTCGGTGCGACGCATTTCGTCAGCAATGGATTGAAAGCAGAAGTCATCCAGAAAGCAGTGGATGAGATCATCAATAGCGGCACCGTTGCAGTCGAAGCCAAGCCTGCTGGCGCGCAGGTGATTTCCATTGAAGTGCGTCAGCTGCGCGAACAAAGCAACAAGCTGCAAAGTGAGTTACAGCAAGCGGAGAAGCGCGCGCAGGCGCTGCAAACACAATTGCAGGCTGCACAACGGGAGGCTCAACAAGTCAAGGCGCAGCCAGCGACCGCCGCCACAGCAACTGGTTATCTATTCGATGAAAACCCTGTGGCAATGTGGCTGGTTAACAAGACCAGCAATAGCATGTTTGCAGTTAACGAAGCTGCGTTGAAGCTATTTGGTTACAGCCGCGATGAGTTTATGGCTTTAAACCACGAAGCGTTGCTGCGCAGTCACGCGGTAAATCCCACTACGACAACCATTCTCAGTTTTCAGCATCGCGATGGTCGTGCATTGTCACTGGTATTGAACTCACGCGATGTGGAGTTTAACGGTCAATCCGCAGAGCTAGTTGCAGCACATGATGTGACTTATCGCGTGCGTGGTGAACGCGCCATCGTCGATGAAGCACAGCGTGTTAAAGCCTTGCTGGCTGCTATTCCCCTGCCCTACTGGGTGGTCGACCATACAGGCAAGCTGATCGATACCAACGATCAATACTGCAAACTATCCGGCTTCAAGCGTGATGAATTGGTCGGCACACACATCACAACATGGCTTGCAGAAGGCATTAATACTGAAGAAGCGGCCAGTGATAAGCCCGCGCAGCATGTCACGCTAAAGCATAAAGACGGCACACCGTACGAAGCAACGCTGTTGCTGGATGAGAGAGCCGTCAATGAACATACGCGCGTTATCCTGATTCAGAAAAATGAAGGCCCTCAGGCGAATGCACCCACTGCGGAAGGTTCATTGAAACTAAATACCGTACTGGAAATCATGCGTTATGCGGGCGATGCGGATGAGAGCACGTTACTGCAATTCGCAACCTCACAACTGGCGGCGACATTCAAGAGCCCACTGGCCATGTTTGCTTCCTTTGATGCGGCGACTCTGCAGTTCCGCGTCATGTCATATACCTATGTGCATGCCGGCAAACGCACCGCGATTGTCACCAGCGAACCGATTCCATTGCCTGCAGAATTCCGCGATGCATTGACTCATCGCAATGCGCTCGTGCGTAATGATGCAACGGAAACTCGCATCGACAGTCAGCCCACCATGGCGTTGTCACGATATCTACTCTGCCCTGCTGCACAGGGCAACGAACAGTGGTTCTTGCTAGTTGCCAATCATGATTCAGGCTATTCGCCTGCTGATCAGCATCAATTGCAAAGCTGCGCTGATATTCTGGTCACGCTGCTGACCTTGAAGCGGCGTCAAACACAGACCCAAGGCTTGCAACATCAGGCGCAATCAGAAGCTTCCAGCTTGCTGGGGGTATTGCAACGTCTACTCGCGCAACACGATCCCTTTGCTAATAACGGTGGCACACGCGTCGCTGCGCTGGCTTCTGCCATCGGCAAAGAAATGGGCCTGGACGCAGAGCAATGTTCTCGCCTTTCCACTGCCGCGCAGCTGCACGACATTGGCCATCTGTTAATACCGCAGTCATTGCTGTTGCGTCCCACTGCACTTGAGCCTGGCGAACAGGCATTGATGCGTACTCATGTTGATCGTGGCGTTCAATTGCTGGATGGTCTGGAATTGGGTGAAGATGTTATTGCACCGATTGCGCAACACCACGAACGCCTTGACGGCAGCGGCTATCCAAAACGTCTCCGCGGTGATGAGATCAAACTGGAATCACGCATCCTCGCGGTAGCCGACGTGGTTGAAGCCATGTGCAGTACTCGTGCGTATCGCCCTGCAAAAGGAGTAGATGCTGCACTGGAGGAACTTAAAGCCGGTGCCGGGAAGCTGTATGACACTTCTGTCGTCAGCTCATGCATTGAAGTGTTCAAAGCAACCAAGCAGGAATGGCCGAAGTAATTGGAAACTCCATACCGCCAGCGCATGGCGAAGTGACATATTGAATGCTGGGCGAGGCACCCAGCTACAGGGACAAAGACGCAGTCAACGCCAACTCAGCGGATTCACTTTGTAAAAATCACAGAGCACCGAGTACATCGCGGGATGCGCTTCTGATAGCTGCGGTGCTTGTTCAAAGAATGTTTCCGTCGCGACGGCGAAGAATTCGCCGGGATTCGTTGCCCCATAATAGTCGATCAAAGTCGGCTGTCGTTGCACGACCTGGT
>DATAHE010000508.1:0-7528 GCA_036263355.1 Steroidobacteraceae bacterium
CTGGTATGGCGCAAGGCGCTGCGGATGCAGGCGGACCTGGTAATGCAGGCATTGCCAAATATATTGCACCGCGCGCATTGCTATGGTTCCGCTGGGCTGCCGTCGCAACGTGGGTGACGGGTGCTTACTATTTGTTTAGTGGCTATGGCAATGGTCTTGCTGGATTGCACAACGCATTTTCATTGCAACCTGGCTTTCGAGTGATTGGCATTGGCGCATGGCTTGGCACCATCATGCTATTTAATGTATGGGCATTCATCTGGCCAAACCAGAAAAAGATTCTCGGCATTACCCCAGCAAGCGATGAAGAAAAAGCCAAAGCCCGCAAAGTGGCGCTGATGGCATCGCGCTCCAACTTTGTATTGTCATTGCCTATGTTGCTGTGCATGGGTGGACAGATGCACGGCCTCGCATTCTGATTAGAACTTTCCCCAAAACTACTGCGCTCGATCCTTTGCGTTCATACGGTGCTCGGAATTCTCATGTATTTTTACACACACTCCAATTCCTGCGCTCCGGTCCTTGATTGACTAATATTCGCAAATTATCTTCGCTCGTTACGTTTTGAGATAAGTTCTGGTTCGCGTGTTGATGCAAAACAAAAGGCGCATTCATTTGAATGCGCCTTTTTAATTTGATCAGTTTCGCGAGCGAACTAGTTACTTTTGGCTTCGCTAACCACCTTCTGCAACTCACCGCTCTTGTACATTTCAACGATGATGTCGCAGCCGCCAATCAACTCGCCATTCACATACAGTTGCGGATACGTGGGCCAGTTTGAATAGGACTTGAGCGCTTCGCGCAATTCAGGGTCTTCAAATATGTTCACAGAGTCAAACTCGGCGCCGACTGCAGTCAGCGCTTTGACCGCGGTTGCCGAGAAACCGCACTGTGGGAAATCCGGCGTGCCTTTCATGAAAAGCAACACTGGGTGGGAACTTAATTGGGTCTTGATACGCTCTACTACGTCCACAGCACATACCTCGCGAAATAATCTGGCTAAACTTGCGTTGAATTATGGGGACAGCTTGCCTATTCTTCAATGACCATCGCCCTGATATTGCTTCATGAATACATTCTCTACCTCTGCTGACATAAGCGCAGCCACCATTGCCGGACAAGTCGCAGGTGCGCTGACTGAAGACGTGGGCACGGGCGACCTCACCGCTTCCTTGATTCCCGCTAACGCCATCGCCAAAGCAACCGTGATCAGCCGAGAGGCGGCCGTCCTTTGTGGCACACGGTGGGTTGATGAAACATTTCATCAACTGGATTCAAGCATCCAGATACATTGGCGACATGCAGATTGCGAGAAGATTTCGCCCAACACATTGCTTTGCAAACTCCAGGGTCCCGCTCGCGCCTTGCTGACCGGAGAACGTACCGCGCTCAACTTTTTACAGACATTATCCGGCACCGCGACCGTTACTAACAGATATGCGGAAGCCATCAAGCACACTGCATGCAAAGTTCTGGATACGCGCAAGACCATTCCGGGTCTACGGCATGCGCAGAAATATGCGGTTGTTTGCGGTGGCGGTACTAATCATCGTGTCGGGTTATTCGATGCAGTGCTGATCAAGGAGAATCACATCATTGCGGCTGGCTCAATTGCCACAGCAATTACGAATGCACGTTCTGTCGCTGGACAACGAATGGTTGAGATTGAAGTAGAGTCGTTGAATGAACTGCAACAGGCACTGCATCCTGATGTTGATCGAATACTGATCGACAACTTTTCGCTGGATGACATGCGCAAAGCCGTTGAACTGCGCAATAAATTTACGCAGCGTCGCATCGAGATCGAGTCCTCTGGCAACGTCACGCTGGATAATATTCGTGAAACCGCCGAGACTGGCGTGGACTACATCAGCGTTGGCGCGCTCACCAAGCACGTGCAGGCTATTGATCTGGCAATGCGGTTCGAGATCAGTTGAGTATTAACATGCGCATTGATTTCATCTCCGACATTGCCTGCCCCTGGTGCGCCTTGGGTGTTGCATCACTTGAGAAGGCATTACAGCAACTCGGCGATGACTTCAAATATGAACTGCACTTCCAGCCGTTTGAACTCAATCCCGATATGCCCAAGGAAGGCAAGAATCTGATCGACTATCTCTCAAGTAAATATGGCATGAGTGCCGAACGCATCGCTGCCAGTCATGAGATGTTGCGGGAGCGCGGACTTGAAGTTGGTTTTGTATTCGGCCACCGCGAGCAGATATGGAATACCTTCGACGCCCATCGTCTGTTGTACTGGGCCGACCAGCTTGGGCAAACGAATCAATTTGCTTTAAAGAAAGCCCTGCTACGCGCGTATCACGGCGAAGGAAAGAACCCAAGTGACAAGGATGTGTTGCTGAATCTTGTCAAGGAAGCTGATCTTGATGCAACAGAAGCCGAATCAATTCTGTCTTCAGACAAATTCGCCAACGAAGTTCGCACACTTGAACTTCAATGGCAACAAGCTGGCATTAATGCGGTACCGAGCATGGTCATCAATCAAAGACATCTGTTGCAGGGAGCGCAACCCATGGAAGTGATGGTGCAGGCATTTAAGCAATTTCAGGCAGCTGTGCGATAAAAGTCTAAAAAAGATACGGCTTCAAAATATAGAATAAGACACCCGATACTACCGTTGACGCAACTGCGACAATCGCACTTGAACGAAAGTTCGAACCGAGCGCTGATTTGAATCCAAGCACAAACGCAACGAATAGGCCCACCAATGCGAGCAGCGCGCTCATGCCTTGGAAGGTAACACTTCCGTGAAAAGCCCACAGGAGCATAACAGTCGCAAGCACTATGAATAGCGCAGCAGTTGCAGCAGCTTTGAAGGCGTCTTTGAAAGCAGTATCGCCAATCACCGCATCAGCGGTGAACTTCACCACTACCGTAATGACAAGCAGAGTAGCGACAAACGATAGTGTGAACTTGAGTGGCAACATGACTGCCAGCCCGATCACAATAAAAACGAAAAAGAGATATTGCATATGATTCCTTGTTTCCGTGGCGAGATCGCCATTGATGGACGAAGCGAATAGCCGACTTGCGGCAACGAAGCATTCAACCGCACGACCAACCAGATAGCCGTTCGTGCGGTTGATAAAATCAATTCAGGCCTTTTGCAACTTCGCAGCAGCGGCTTCGTAGTTAGCAAGATTGTTCAGGAAGTTATCGGTGAAGTCAGGACGACGATTGCGATAATCAACATAGTAGGCGTGTTCCCACACATCGAGTACCAGCAACACTTTGCCTTCGCCGGTGGCAAGTGGTGTACCTGCATTCGGTGTCTTGGTGATTTTCAATTTGCCATCATTACCCAGAATCAACCATGCCCAGCCAGAACCGAATTGACCCAGCGCATTGGTCTTGAAGGTTTCCTTGAACTTGTCGACCGAGCCGAAATCTTCCACCAGTTTCTTTTCTAGTACACCCGGAATACCACCACCGTTTGGCGACAGCGATTCCCAAAACACGTTGTGATTCCACACCTGACCGGCGTTGTTAAATACGCCAACCAGATCGTTGTTGTTGTAAGACAGCTTGACCAGCTCTTCGAGTGATTTGCCTTTCAACGCATCATTCTTTTCAACCAGACCATTCAGATTAACGACGTAGGTGTTGTGATGCTTGCCGTGGTGCAGTTCAAGAGTTTCCTGACACATGCCACGCGCAGCAAGCGCATTGGTGGCAAAGGGTAATGCGGGTAATGTAAAGCTCATAAAGTTCTCCAGAATTAAAATCGATGCTCAACGAGCGTGTGATGGGTGAGAAACCTTAACAACCTGATAGTTCCCAGGCAACCGGGAAACAATAGCCAATTCTTCTAAGGCTCTTCCACTTGATAACCTGCAGCATGTGTTCATTGCTTGTTATCCTGATTGTGCGCCGAGCAGATATGCGCTCTACACCGTCATAGCGATACGCTATTCAGAAGAGATGGTCTGGTTGGCTCGTTAAAGCGTGGACAACATAAACGCAGCGTCGTGTCGCAACATTTCAGTGCATGTCTGTGTTCGTAATAATTTTTGAAGTGAAGTACAGAATCACTTCCAGCCTGACTGTCGAGCGGCAAGTTCACCGCTTGCATCCAACGGTTCACCAGAAATTTGCTGCTCTATCAATTTCAGCACCTGGGGTGACAGGCCCGAACCTGCTTGCCTGAAGTCACCTGAATTACTAGAACCAATTTCAGTCAGCATCTGCACTCGCCAATTATTTTGTGAGTGACACGCCAACCCAGCCAACGCCTGCGCGTTCTGAACTGCAAAGCTGCGGCAATATTTGCCAGCACGGTTGCGAAAACTAATTCCAATTTGTATTGCCTGGCCTGAGTTGGCACTGGCGAGCTGTGTCGTCAACGTTTTTTCCAACGTGCCTTGTGCGATTAATGCACCGCCCTGTTCGCTAACCAGCTGAGCAGGACTAAACTCTAACGCATACATCCCAATCACGACACCGGCAATCAATGACGCCGCCATTGCTCCCCATTCGCGAGTCGTCCATCGATTGATGGCGCTCTTGCGCTGTCGAACCTGCATCAAATCGACGACATCAGCTTGTGACTGAGGGTCATGTTGTTTCAACACATTGAGCAATGATTCTGGAACAGGTTCAGATAGAACAGCAGATAATCCCGATTGTACTCGTGATCGCAGTGCTTGATGCTGCGCCACCCGGGCGGCAGCAACAGAGTCTCGTTGCAGCAATTGTTCTATCTTTGCAGATTGATCCGCATCGAGTTCGCCATCCGCATATGCCATCAGCGTGTCGTCATCAACCTCGTTAGAAATGTTCACGAACTCGTTCCTCCGAGCAATACTTGCAATGCCTCTCGACCACGTGCCAAACGGCTCGTCAACGTTCCAATGGGGATATCCATCACCTGCGCCGCCTCCTTGTAAGACAACCCTTCGACGAGCACCAGACTAACCGCCGTACGCTGCTCTTCAGGTAGTTTAGCCATCGCAGTTTGTACAGATAGCACCTCGATGTCCGCCGCTCCCGTACTACCCTCGATAACATCACTCAACTCGTGCACATCCAGATGGACCCCGCGTCGTTTGTTGCTGCGTACTTCATCAATCCATGCGTGACGGATAATCCCAAACATCCAGCTATCGAGACGTCCATTACTGTCCCATTGATCAGCACGCACCAAGGCACGTTCCAGAGCGATTTGCACCAGATCATCGGCATTATCAGCTTGATGTGTCAGGTTACGGGCAAAGCGCCGCAAACGAGGCAGTAGCTCTATTAGCGGACCTCGAATTTTTTCGATTGCTTCGCTCATCACTCTTGACCTTATACGACGAACACACGCCTTTTATTCCGTACTATAAAGAATAATTTTCAGCATCACGGATATGCCCTACGTGGGGAGTAGTTAACTACGGCACAAAGCGGCACCAATCAGAATGCTAGCATTAACTCTGGATTAAAAACCCACGGCCAGACGTATCCACCATCATGAGAAAGCAGTATGGCATGAGCAGGAAAAAGTATATTCAACCCGGAAAATGCTGGCTCGTTGCATGTGTTCTTGGCATCTCGCTGACAGGGCCGAGTGCATGGGCGCAGCTAAAGTTACCGAATTTGCCGGACGCAGCCAGGTCCACTGTACAGTTGCCACCCCTTCCCGATAACACAGCCGATGTAACCTCCCGCCTGGACGCAATTGTTCGTGACACCGCAAGTGAATTGGATTCTCAATCGCAGCGGCTGTTACGCGTGGCACGCGTTAGAGCCTTGCTACGGTCAAACCCCACGACACTGGAAACGGACGAGAACGGCGCACCTGTGCTGAAAAGCCAGGTCATCTCGCTATCACCCACTTCACCAAGCTTGCAAACCGCGATTGATGCGGGCTTTGTGATTGTTCAGGACGAACGGATGGATGTTCTGGACATTCGTATTGTGACGTTGCAGGCACCTAAAGGAATGACAGCGCGTCGCGCACTGCGGCGACTGCGCTCGCTGGATCGCAACGGCAACTACGATTACAACCATGTATATACGCAGAGCGCTGCTGGCGACTCAGAAAACTCCACGTCCTTCTCGTATAGCTCACCGCAGGTGAGCACCGAATCATACAGTAATACTCGCATAGGATTGGTCGATGGCGGAGTCGACTCAACACACCCTGTATTTCACAACAACCACATTCATAGCTGGGGCTGCGATCAACATGCAATCGCCAGCGCACATGGCACTGCGGTTGCTTCCTTGCTGGCAGGACAAAGCGAAGGATTTCGTGGGGCGGCGCCGGGGGCAGAACTTTATGCAGCCGATATCTATTGCGAACAACCTGTGGGAGGTGCAATCACACGTATTGCCGGTGCCCTCGCATGGTTGGCACAACTACAGGTACCAGTCATCAACATCAGTCTGGTAGGGCCAGATAACCTCATACTGAAGAATTTGATATCCAGTTTAATTGCCCACGGTCACATTGTAGTTGCTGCCGTGGGTAACGATGGACCGGCCGCAGCGCCTCTCTATCCTGCTTCCTATCCGGGCGTGATCGGCGTCACCGCAGTAGATACGCATAATCGAGTTTTGCTGGAAGCAGGACGTGGCAAGCAGGTCATGTTTGCTGCACCTGGCGCTGATCTGATAGCGGCGACCTTAAGAGGCGAAATGATTAATGTGCGCGGCACATCATTTGCTGCACCATTAGTTGCCGGTTTAATCGCCATTCATCTCACTAGGCCGGATGTAGATGCAGCAAAGACTACGTTAACGATGCTGAAGAATACAGCGCGTGATCTTGGCTCAACCGGATATGACACAACTTACGGCTATGGTGTTGTCGGTGAGTCGCTGCGCGTTATAAATAAATAAGCCTTTTCAGTCAGTCGCTTGCCCCCATTGACATAACTCCAAGAAAAAATTTTACTCGGTTGGAAGAAATACACCACGCGCTTCGTACTACTGACAAAGGTTGCAGAAAGGCTGCAACCAATGTTCAGGAGTACGCACATGAAGATCCAACATTTATTTACTAGTTCAGTTGTAATGGCGATGATGAGCTTGTCCTCTATTGCTAACGCGCAGTTGGCTGGAGGAAATGGCGCTCTTAATGGCGCCCTTAACGGCGGCATGAGCGGCAACTTGGCAGGCGGACGTGATGTGCTGGGCGGTTCAGCTAACGGCAACCTCGGTGGAAACGGTGCAGCCGATACCAGTCGTGCAATGGATCGTGCAGGCGCGTTGAGTTCACATACCAAATCACAAGACAAGAACGTGACTAGAAATGTCCTATCAAAGGCAGATAGAGTCAAGAGCGCCCTCACAACAACGGCTACCACCACAAAAAACTCTGCAATGGAAACATCGCAGCAAATAAAGAGCGTCGCCGGAAATTCCGTTTCGGCCATCAAAGATAATTCAGCGAATGCAATCGATCGCGTCAAACCCACTGCCGAAGTCGCTGCTGCAACATCAGTGGAAACTGCATATACGATCAGCAATGACGCTAAAGACACAGCATGGTCGAACGACGCGAGCGTAAGTAAGTCTGTAT
>DATAHE010000509.1:0-3115 GCA_036263355.1 Steroidobacteraceae bacterium
CGACGTAGTGGCAATTAAACCTTCGATATCGATCACGTTGCTATACAACATCAAGCGCACCATGCTTTCGGTATCGTCCACTTCCGCTTCAATATCGGTGAGGACAATCATGCGTTGATGAGGTGTGTTTGCTGCGGCGGAGACATAGCAGCCAAGCGCAAGAAAAAAGCTGGCTGTGCAGCAAAGAATAAATTTGTTCATTGGTTTATCGGGCTGATTTGAATTGGGTGTTGATCGAAGACCATCGAATAGACGCATTGCCATGTTTAGCACCAATACCGACCGGATGATTCTAGTACACCCCGGGACCAGCCTCTTCCTTTCGTTCATGCCTGCGACGTTTTAACCTTAAAGATCACATCAAATTCGCAAAAGCGGTGGTTTCTTGCGGCAACACCCCTGTCTACTTTCAACACTCTGCGTTATTCTCCCGCGCCATTTATTCCGCTCGAGGTTGCACCATGCCCAAGTCGCGTCCGCGCAATGCGTTTTATGCCCAGTCCGGTGGCGTTACCGCCGTTATCAATGCCTCTGCCTGTGGCGTGATTGAAACCGCCCGCAAGCACAAGAACAAGATTGCCAAGGTATATGCCGGCCGCCACGGCATCGTCGGTGCATTGCATGAAGACTTGATCGACACCACCAAGGAATCTGCAGCAGCGATTCGCGCCCTGCGTCATACGCCATCGGGTGCTTTTGGTTCGGCGCGTTACAAGCTGAAAAAGTTTGATGACAATCCTCGCGAATACGAACGCCTGATCGAAGTATTCAAGGCGCACGACATTGGTTATTTCTTCTTCAACGGCGGCGGTGACTCTGCCGACACTTGCTGGAAAGTCTCGCAATTAGCCGAGAAACTGGGCTATCCCATTCAGGCCGTACATGTGCCAAAGACTGTGGATAACGATCTGCCCATCACCGATTGCTGCCCTGGTTTCGGTTCGGTTGCCAAGTACGTTGCGGTATCCATTCGCGAAGCTGGCTTTGATGTTGCTTCGATGGCAAAGACCTCAACCAAAGTTTTCATCATGGAAGTGATGGGTCGTCATGCAGGCTGGATCGCCGCTGCAGGTGGTCTGGCCTCCGAAAAAGAAGGCGATGCACCACACATCATTCTGTTCCCCGAAGTGCAACTGGATGAAGAAAAATTTCTGGCACGCGTCAAGCAGTGCGTTGAGAAATATGGCTACTGCGCCATCGTCGTATCCGAAGGCATCAAGAACGCGGAAGGCAAATTCCTGGCTGATGCCGGTTTGCGCGATGCGTTCGGCCATGCTCAATTAGGTGGCGTTGCTCCGGTGATCGCGCAGCTGGTCAAAGCGAAACTCGGTTACAAATATCACTGGGCAGTTGCTGACTATCTGCAACGTGCTGCACGACATATTGCTTCCAAGACCGATGTGGATCAGGCCTATGCCATGGGCAAAGCTGCAGTGGAACTGGCGCTGAAGGGCCAGAACGCTGTGATGCCAACTATTAAGCGTGTATCCGATAAACCTTATAAGTGGACAGTCGGTATGGCTCCGCTGGAAAAAGTGGCCAATGTTGAAAAGATGTTGCCACGTGATTACATCACCGCTGATGGCTTCCACATTACTGCCAAGGCGCGCAAGTACATGCTGCCCTTGATCAAGGGTGAAGACTATCCTCCTTACAAGGACGGCCTGCCTCAGTATGTGGTGCTGAAGAATGCACCCGTGAAAAAGAAACTGAGCACCGACTTCAAGCTGTAATTGTTGGTGTGGTGTCGGATTCCCACGACGCAATATTGATTTCGATGTCGTGGGAATTTTGACAATTTTTATTGTGAAAAACGGGTTGTGTTGCTTAAGGGTTAACGCTACCTTTGGCGGATTGAGCTAAATGCAACGAATGATTGATAGCTTGCACTTGTTGTTCGCGTTGTCGGTGAAGGATCAGGAGACAGGAAAACAGGACGAAAAAGAGAGACATGAGGTCTTGTCTGACAACTTGAAAGCAGCGAATGCAGGCAAAATGTCGAGTGCAGTTTTGAAGTAATTTCGAAGAAAGTTCGGTCTTGCCCAGCAATGACACGCTGATACCTTTACTAATCTGCGGAACAGCGTCGAAAAGCAATTGGCAGCCGATAATTGGAAACACTAATGTCATGGTATTTCTAATTTAATAGTATTTATCGCCGGGCCGCCGCAGCAGCTTGGCATGACAAGCAGACCAAATCGCAGGAGAGATTGATGACCACTGATTCAGTGTTGTGGCTGGCCATCGCAGCGGGTGTGATTGCGCTTATTTATGGTGGCGCATTTGTTAGCTGGATTCTAAAGCAGCCTGCTGGCAACGCACGTATGCAGGAAATTGCTGCCGCCATTCAAGCAGGCGCCAAGGCTTATCTCAATCGTCAATACACCACCATCGCACTGGTCGGCACAGCGCTATTCGTTGTGCTGGGTTTTGCACTGGACTGGCCAACGGCAGGTGGATTTGCAGTCGGTGCGATTCTCTCCGGTCTCGCTGGTTACATCGGCATGAACATCTCGGTACAAGCCAATGTGCGGACTGCGCATGCCGCGAGTGTGGGATTGAATGAAGCACTGACGGTTTCATTCCGCGGTGGTGCCATCACCGGCATGCTGGTAGTTGGTTTGGGATTGCTTGGCGTTGCTGGTTATTTCTTTGCATTGCTCAAAAGCGGCACCAGCGATGATGTTGCCCTGCATTCATTGGTGGGTCTCGCATTTGGTGGTTCGCTGATTTCGATCTTCGCACGATTGGGCGGCGGTATTTTCACCAAGGGCGCCGATGTGGGCGCAGACCTGGTGGGCAAAGTGGAAGCAGGTATTCCTGAAGATGATCCACGTAACCCGGCCGTGATTGCCGATAACGTCGGTGACAACGTCGGCGACTGTGCTGGCATGGCAGCTGACTTGTTTGAAACTTATGCAGTGACCATCGTTGCCACCATGGTGCTGGGCGGCCTGTTGTTCAAGACGGCGATGGGCGGTGTAGATCTCAACTATGTGCTGTATCCACTAACACTGGGTGCGGCGTCCATTGTTGCCAGCATCATCGGTACCTTCTTTGTGAAAGTCAGTAAGGGCGGCAAGATCATGAACGCGCTATACCGCGGCTTGATCGT
>DATAHE010000510.1:0-2815 GCA_036263355.1 Steroidobacteraceae bacterium
TTACGTATTGAAGATACGGATCGTGAACGCTCCACCGACGAAGCCACGCAGGTCATTCTGGATGGTATGAAATGGCTGGGCTTGAACGAAGACGAAGGTCCGTTCTATCAGACCAAACGCATGGATCGGTATAAGGAAGTGATTCAGCAATTTCTGCGCGAAGGAAAAGCCTATCGATGTTATTGCACCAAGGAGGAACTGGATGAAATGCGCGCCAAACAAATGGCGGCAAAGTTGAAGCCACGTTATGACGGTACCTGGCGTAATCGCACTGATGTGCGTGAAGGCGTCGAGCCCGTCATTCGTTTCAAGAATCCGGTGGATGGTGTCGTTGTCGTTGACGATGTTATTCATGGCAAGGTGGTGTTCGAAAACTCGGAACTTGATGATCTGATTATCGCGCGTTCCGATGGCACGCCAACATACAACTTTTGCGTAGTGGTTGATGACTGGGATATGAACATTACCCATGTGGTACGTGGTGATGATCATCTGAACAACACGCCGCGACAGATCAATATGCTGATGGCGCTGGGTGCAACACCACCTGTCTATGCGCACGTGCCCATGATTCTCGGTGCGGATGGTGCAAAGTTATCTAAACGTCATGGTGCGGTGAGCGTGCTGCAGTATCAGGAAGAGGGCTACTTGCCGGAAGCGCTGCTCAATTATCTGGTTCGTCTTGGCTGGTCGCATGGTGATCAAGAAGTATTCACCATGGAAGAGATGATCAAGCTGTTTGACATCAATGATGTCAACAAGTCGGCTTCGGCTTTTAACGCCGATAAGCTGTCGTGGTTAAACCAGCAGCACATCATGAAGGCGCCAGCATCAGTGCTGGCAAATGTATTGCGCGAACAGTTTGCAATGCTTGGTGTCCAGATTGAGGATCAACAAAAACTGGAAGCAATAGCCAATGTGCAACGCGAACGTGCCAAAACCTTGAAAGAGATGGCGCAGAACAGCCTGTACTTCGTAAAGGACTTCGATGCTTACGATGACAAGGCGGCAAAGAAGAACCTTGTCGCAGAAGCTAAGCCGGCGCTGGCAGCGCTGGAGTCTGCTTTGCAGTCATTGGCTGAATGGAGTGCGCCAGCAATTCACAACGTGATTAACGATGTGGCAACGCAGCTCAATGTGGGCATGGGCAAGGTTGCGCAGCCTCTACGTGTCGCGGCCTGTGGCGGGGCGGTGTCGCCACCGATTGACGCGACGGTGGCGGTCATAGGCAAAGAGCGCACCTTGCAACGTTTGCAAAAAGCGCAGCTTTATATTGACGGGCGGCACTAGGCCAGATTGTGTGAAATTAACCGCTCCTTCTTGTCAAACTTTGGCCTTGACACCCCAAGGGTGACTCAATACAGTACGCGCCCTTGCAACCGGGGCTATAGCTCAGCTGGGAGAGCGCTTGCATGGCATGCAAGAGGTCGCCGGTTCGATCCCGGCTAGCTCCACCAATTTTTCTTTTTGTTACCTTTCTTTTGATTGGAAAAGAAAAGTAGGTAAGGTCAGGAAGCTCGCTTGGCGAGCGCTATTTAGGTTTGTTAAAGATTTCCGAGTACCTATTCTTCACTGTGGCCGAAGAGTAGTGAATCTCAAGAGCACAGGCAGTGCTCTGTTGATAGGTAAGAACTGTTTACTGCGTCCCCATCGTCTAGAGGCCCAGGACACCGCCCTTTCACGGCAGTAACAGGGGTTCGAATCCCCTTGGGGACGCCATTTCTTTAATTAAATCTCAGGGATTTCCCAAGGGGATGAGAACCCCTGAATTAATAAAGTGTTCGACAAATTTGTCAGGAACAAATTTGGACCGCATTAGCGGGCCGCGAAGCGGCGAGTCTCAGGACGAGACGAGCAATCCCCTTGGGGACGCCAATTTTTCTTTTTGTTTACTTTTTCTTTGAATTGGCAAAGAAAAAGTTAATGGGTTCAGGGAGCTCGCATCGCGAGCGCCAACCCAGTTCTTCTTTTGTTACTTTTCTTTGGATTCGCAAGAAAAGTAAGTGACCTCAGGGAGTGAGGCTTTGCGAGCACCAGCACAATTCCTCTTTAGTTGCTCTTCTTTGGTTTGGCAAAGATAAAATAAATTATCTCAGAGTGCTGACGTCGTCAGCACCGAACTCTCAATCTGTCTCAACCAGAGCCGATTTCACCGCAGGCAATCGTTCTCCGTTGCCGAGTAACAATCCGCGGTTACTGGCAATGCCAAGTTCAATACTGGTTGCGATGCGCTGTGCAAGTTTTATGAAATGATTTGCCGCGGCGGCCGGGCAGAGCTCGTGCGCCGTGGCCTCAAACAACGCAAGCCAGCGATCGAAGTGTTCAGCATCCACCGGAAGTGGTAGGTGCTTCGCCATCGGTGACCCGTGATAACGGCCACTCATCAACACCACCGAAGACCAGAATTCGCACATGCGGCGCAAATGAGGCTCCCAGTCCTGAATGCGTTCCGCAAATACAGGTCCGAGCATTTCATCACTGCGAATGCGGGCATAAAAACCCCGAACCAGGCGCTCGATCATTGCATCGTCGATATCGGTTTCGACCTGTACTTGTGATGCAAAGGCGGCGCGGCGTTCTTGTCTACGGCTAAGGTCATTCATAATGGTTTGTCATCGCCAATAGTCCGAATATGGTTTTCCAACGGAGCCAAGATTAAGGCGGCCGTGAATCGACGGCAATGCGACCACCATTGATTCTAGCTATCGTCAGGTGCGGCACCCGGAGAAATCGTATGAATCGAGGTTATCAATAAGCGTTTAACGACCACAGCGACTCAGTCATAGCTATCGGTGGTCCCGTGCGCTATCGGCAG
>DATAHE010000511.1:0-4154 GCA_036263355.1 Steroidobacteraceae bacterium
CCTGCCGCTAACTAATCTGTTCGTTGGCAGACATTGAGGCTAAATGCGCAAGACTCTTAATTCATACGTTGCTCTTAATATTAAGAGCCTATTCGAGCTTGAGATTAAAAGCTCACATCGTTAGAAGCGGTGTCTAAATAAGTTCCAATGACGAAGTCATTCTTATAGTTGAAGAGCTGCTAACAAGCGGCTTCAGCAATAGGTGTTGCCACGCTATTCTGTCGATAACGTATGTCGGACAACAATCGTTCCAGTTCTTTTCTCACAACGAAATAGCACTCACACGAAGTCGCTTCCAGACCTGAACGTTCGAGCACAGAAATATGACCACGACGGTATCGGATAATCCCGGCACGTTGTAGTGCTCCTGCGGCTTCGGTAATGCCTTCACGTCGTACTCCCAGCGCATTGGCAATCAATTCCTGCGTCATGACCAATTCGTTAGATGGCATTCGATCAAGCGTCAATAGCAGCCATCTACACAGTTGTTGCTCAACAGAGTGATGCCGGTAACAGGCAGCGTTCTGGAACATGTGGGTAATTAACGCCTGCGTGTAGCGCAACAATAAACGCTGCATCAGTCCTCCATGATTAAACTCATCTTTCAGTATCTTTGCTGGTAGACGATAGCCATAGCCAGCGGTCTGCACCACTGCGGAGCTGGGTGTGGTGTCGCCACCCATGAAAAGTGAGATTCCCAATATACCTTCGTTACCAACCCCGGCAATCTCTGCCGACGACCCTGATTCCAGAATATAAAGGAGAGAGACAATGGCCGTTGTTGGAAAATAAACATGCCGCATCTCCGTGCCAGGTTCGTAGAGCGTTTCGCCAAGCCGCATTGAAACGAGTTCGAGATGTGGAGCTAAACGCTCATATTCTGTAGTGGGTAATGCAGACAGCAGATGATTCTGATTGGGATTTTGTGATGCGGTCATGGCGGTGTCCACCTGCTATTTCCTGGCGTTCAATTCCACACCAATGCCACGATAGCCTACGAAACCGCATGATTGATTGAACATCGGTTCGCCGCTCACCTGGTAGCGCCGGATGGAGCCGTCGGAATTGATGCGGCTAAATACAAAATCCAGGAAAGGTTGTCGATCAGCAATCTTTGCCTGTAAAGTCGCACGTTCTTCTTCATTCCAGCCAGAGATATTGTCGTCATTTGTTTTTCCAACAAAAGGCCCAACCTGGATACCCAACATTTCTAATACCGGGCCGGATACCTTGATGAAATTGCCTTTGTCGTCCTGTTCCCAATACCAGTCGGAAGCCAATTCAGTAAGACTACGAAATCTTGCCTCGCTCTCACGCAATTCAGCGGTGCGTTCGGTTACAGTTTCTTCCAATAGCTGCGCATAATTCGCTAGCTTTTTGTACAACAAACGTACTTCCAGCATGTTGTATATGCGCGTCTTCACTTCAATCAGATCAAACGGTTTGCTGATAAAGTCTTTAGCGCCGGCCTGCAATGCGCGTAACTTATGGCCGGGTTGTGCAGTTAGCACAATGACAGGCAGATAGTGATCAGCCTCATTGGTTTTAAGTCCTTCCATTACTTGAAAGCCGTCCATGCCCGGCATCTGTAAATCAAGCAGAATCAGGTCGTACTCATTTTTTCGATGCAGAGCGCATGCTTCCTCCGCATTCATGGTTGAAGTAACATTGGTATAACCCGCTTCATCGAGCAATTGTTTTAGCAGGCTAACATTCACCTTCTGATCATCGACAATCAGAATGCGCGCGTTAAGAATATCACTGGTACTCAACATTATATTTCGACCTTCGTTAGGCTCGTCGTTGAAGCAGTTGCGGGAAATTTTGTTTTCGAAAAATTGAATGCTGCATCCAGTGTCTCCATAAACTCGTTCACCTTGATCGGCTTGGTCAGATAACGGAAGAAACCTGCGTCCAGTCCTTTTTCGATGTCGCGTGGTATTGCATTGGCACTCAGCGCGATTACCGGAACATGCGCAGTACGCTGATCCTCGCTAAGTAGTTTTAGTGCTTTGATGCCACTGATGCCGGGCAGATTAATATCCATCAGAATAACGTCAGGGATGCAAGCAAGTGCCGTTTCAACTCCGCTAATACCGTCACGCGCGCTGAGCAGACGAATGTTAGGACGGCGAGCGATGAGATCTTCCACCAGCATCAAGTTGGCGGGATTATCTTCCACATATAATAAGGTGCGCTGCTGAACTTGAGGATGAGGTTTGGTTGGTGTAACGGCATCTTTGATGTCGCCAACAAGTACTTTGGGTTCGGCGGTAAGTTCGAGCTCGATCCAGAATACGCTGCCCTTACCCACGGTACTTTCCACACCGATGACACCACCCATTAATTCGATCAAACGTTTACACACCACCAGACCGATACCAGTACCCTCTTCCATATTGTCTTCCTGCCCCAAACGATTAAACGGCTGGAAGAGTTGCGCAAGTTTTTCAGTTGATAAACCTGCACCCGTGTCTTCGATACTAATGCGTGCGCGACGCGAAGTAGTTGGTGTGCACTTCACCGTCACTGTCCCGTTAACCTTGTTGTACTTAATGGCATTGGAGAGCAAGTTGATAATCACTTGCTTAACTCTGGTTCGGTCGGCTTTTACAAAGGGCGCGACTTCAAACTCCGGAAAAATCATAACGATCCCGCGCTTTTGCGCTTGCGATTCTGTGATAGCTTGGCACTCATCCATGACGTCCAACAATGAACTAGGTTCTAAAGATAAGGACAACTTGCCTGACTCAATCAACGCAAGATCGAGAATTTCATTGATCAGTTCCAATAGATACCAGCCGGCTTGAAGAATCTGATCAACGCTGCGCTTCTGTGCAAGCGTCGGTGGCGGCGTGCCCGAGTCGATGAGCTGAGCAAAGCCAAGAATGGCGCTGAGTGGTGTACGCAACTCATGACTCATGCTGGATAAAAAATCTGATTTCGCCAGATTGGCGCGCTTTGCGACTGCCATGGCATTGTGCAGTTCCAGTTCAACTCGCTTACGCACTGAATTGTCAGTCCCGATCAGCAGGTAGCCAATGATGCTTCCGTAGTCATCACGTAATGCGGTAATGGAAATAATGGCCGGAAAACGACTGCCGTCTTTACGAATAAAAGTTAATTCATAGTTGTCTTCGATGCCGCGCGATGCCTTGTAAGCCAGTGCTTCAAAACCCGGTGCGACAGGCGTGGCGAATTCAACGCTGAGCGCCTGTGCTCGTGCGGTTACTTCTTCTGGGTCGTGAATATCTGTCGGGGCAATCTTATTCACCACATCGGCCGCCAGATAACCCAACATGCGCTCGGCGCCAACATTGAACAATTGGATAACACCTTTTTCATCGGTGGCAATGATCGCAAAGTTGGCGCTGGTCAATATTGCGTTCTGCAATGCGCCGGTCTTTAATAATGCCTTCTGACGCTGTAATTCCTCATGCGCTACCGTCTTATTGATATCGTCCATATTAATGTCGTTTTGCGCGTCGTCGGAGATGTCGTCGGAGATAATCGGATCTTGTTGATCAAGCATGGCTGGCCTTGGTGTAATCGCATAAAAAGCCGCAGGCATGTCGATCCGTTGCCGGCGAAGTGTCAAGATTCCATTGCTGATATTCCATTGCCTTGAGGATTATTGAACCTGGTTACCACCAGTCTCGAAGGGGCAAGTATTTTACAAAGCCGCACAACAGTGCCGACTTAAGCGCTGTACCGAAGAGACCCCCAATAGCAGCAGCGTGTTCCGACTATCGCTTTATATCTATCACCTGTCTGTTCGGTATCGAACATTGGCGTGACAAACTCAAAGTGTCGAAACACATATCAACCAGCGCAGCAGAGTCAACGCTGTCTGTGCTTGTCGAACATGAGTCTGATTGCGTGTCCGACCAGAGCTTTCACCGCACCGGTTCCAAGTACCGTTGCAACACTTCTGATCAAACCAGTCCTCACCATCGATTTTCCACTCAAAAAGCGCATCGTCATGCTGCGTGGGTAACGAGCAGCCTCCGCCACGGCATCAAGCTGCGTTGCGATTGCTTGACGTTGTACCAGCAACTGTTGGCGTAGCGCCCGACGCTGCTCCGGCAAGGTCAGCTTTTTCACCGGCATCATAGCTTGCTCTTGATTAAAGCAATGTCGGTTGCAAACTCTTC
>DATAHE010000512.1:0-10071 GCA_036263355.1 Steroidobacteraceae bacterium
AACAACTGCACACCGTTCACACCATTATCGCCAAGCTGCGCATGTTGCTGGAACGGTTCAGTGATGAGCGGGATAGTTGAGGGCTGTATGACATGCGTCATGCAGCCGGATGACTTGTGTAGTGGAAAGTCATGGACAGCACACGACAGTGTTTTTGTTTCAACCAACCATAATGCCGGTGTCAACTAGTCGATTCAGAATTCCCGTGTAGGTTGTTATTACTCTTACTAAATCCAGCAGAGGTGTGTGATGCGTAGCGCACGAATGATTGCCATGAGCCTAATATCGATTGCATCGTTGATGTCGCTGGATACATTTGCTGCCACATTGACTCTCAACTACGAGACCACTTCAGCAGGCATCACCACTCTTAGCAATGTAGCTAATATGGTTCAAGTGCCGGACACTTATAACTATGGTCATTCTGTTACGCATAGCGATGGAAATGTCACGGGAACCAGCTTCGGCTTCTATGATGACTACATTTTTACTATCGGCGCAGGACAGGTGAACTCGATCACCTCAACAATCGACCTGGCTGGCCTACTGGGTATCACAAACCTGCAAGTTCGTTTGTTCAGCGTTGCTGACGCTACTGCTCCAGGCACTACCGGCAATCCAGGTGGCTCGTTGATTCAGGCATGGAGCAGTGCAGTTTCATGCGGCAGCGGATGCACAGGAACAGTAGATGTCATTACTCCGCATGCGCTATCTGCAGGTACTTATGATCTGCAAGTGCGTGGCACAACCAATACGTTAGGCGGCAGCTTCTCTGGTGTGTTGAATACCGCTCCAGTACCACTGCCTGCCGCTTTCTTCCTGTTGCTGTCCGGCATGGGCCTGGTTGGTTCGAGCATTCCTCGCAAGCAGTAGCACTTACAGAATTATTTCATCTGCCGTTTTAAGGGCGTGAGTGATCACGCCCTTTCCTTGACGTTGACAAAGACCCATGCTGGTTTCCAGCTCCCTGTCTTGTTTTAAGAATATAGTTCCATTATTCTGGAAATATGAAATTAGAAGCCGCAGTTACTTCGCTGGCTGCTCTGGCGAGCGAATCGCGACTGGAGCTGTTCAGGCTGCTGGTCAAGCGTGGCCCGGAAGGATACACACCCAACGAAATTGCCGAGAAGCTGGACATTTCAGGATCAACTCTGTCGTTTCATCTGAAGGAGTTGACCAAAGCGGGCTTGATCAAGCCATGTAAAGAGAGCCGGTTTATCTACTACAGTCCGGACTTTTCCGAGGTAGACCAGTTGATGGATTTTCTGACAGAGCATTGTTGCAGTCTGTCTGATAAGGATTGTTGCATCACTCCGGCAGCAAAAGCCAAAACCAAATCAACAGCCCGCAAGGCAAGCAAATAATCATGGCATCAAATATTCACAATGTATTGGTGCTGTGCACCGGCAATTCAGCGCGCAGCATTCTGTGTGAGGCGTTGATCAATCATCATGGCAAAGGCAGGTTCCGTGCGTACAGTGCCGGTAGCTTTCCCACCGGCAAGGTGAATTCCTACGCATTGCGTCTGTTAAATGAGATGAACATTCCAGTCGAGAATCCCCGCAGCAAGAGCTGGGAAGAATTCGCACAGCCGGGTGCACCGCAACTCGATTACGTTATTACGGTGTGTGATAACGCCGCCGGAGAGGTGTGTCCTGTATGGCCGGGCCATCCGATGACAGCGCATTGGGGTGTGGAAGATCCAGCGCATGTGCAAGGCACAGACGAAGACAAGATGCAGGCATTCCGCCATGCGTTCTTGATCCTGGATGCGCGGGTCCGATTGTTCGTGGCACTTCCTCTTGCGTCACTGGACCGCATGCAGTTTCATCAGCGGTTCAAGGATATCGGCAAAGCGATGCCCGTCTGATATGTGGCGGCGACTGTTTGCAGAATGGCTTGGCTCATTGTTGCTAACTGCAACAGTGATCGGCTCTGGCGTGATGGCAGAACAACTTGCGGCTGGTAATAGTGCTATTGCCTTGCTGGCCAACACAGGTGCCACGGTTGCCGTGCTGTTCACACTAATTGCCTTGCTCGGTCCCGTTAGTGGCGCGCATTTTAATCCCGCAGTGTCTTTCATCATCGCATCGCGACAATCAATGCCATGGCGTGATGCGGTTGCCTACACGCTGATTCAAATTACTGGTTGTTGTATGGGCACCTTGCTGACACATGCGATGTTTGCGCTGCCGTTAATCCAACTTTCGACTCATATGCGTACTGGATTTTCGCAATGGCTTGCAGAAGCTATCGCGGCCTTCGGGTTGCTATTGGTGGTGTTGGGTCACCGCCGCAAGGAAGATGCTCCGTGGATGGTGGCAATGTGGATTGGTGCGGCGTATTGGTTTACTGCGTCGACTTCATTCGCCAACCCGGCCATCACTATTGCGCGTTCACTTACGAATACTTTCAGTGGTATTCGTCCCGTCGACATCACGGGATTTATCTTCGCCCAGTGCACCGGCGCTTTTCTCGCCAGCATGGCGGCCACTTATCTCTGGCCAAAGCAATCCGCACCGGCTACTCAGCCCTGACTTAACTTTTCAGCTCGCCATGATATTCATACAGATGACATCTGTATGACAATCCCTTGTCTTTAGTTCAATCGACTGATTAACACGTACAGCTGTCATGTGCTTGTAGAAGAATGCAGTTACATCTGCAACTGCTGCGATCTTTCTGAAATACGACGCTTCAAAGTTGTGGACGCGGATCGCTTCAACCTGATCCTTTGTCTCACAGCTGTCCTTTCTTTGGCAATCAATCGTCATCGAAACGCCACACTACTGAAATACTGTGGTTTTACTTTTGCAATCCATAAACGAGAAGCACGTCACGAATGTGTGGCATGCAGGGGCAACAACATGGGTCCAAAAAAGCAGGCGATTTCGGTTCGCGTAGGCGAAGCCGATCTGGCCAATTTGCGTCGATTGGCAAAGCGTCTGGGCGTTCGGGATTCGGATGTGATCCGCGTTGCCATCAAGGCATTACTGGCCAAGTGGGCGCCATTGCATGACAACAATGTGCGGGGCCGAAGCCTGGTGCCTGTATTCCTTGAAAATGGGACCGACCTGTTCCGTCACTTCGATCTGGACACGCCTAAGCTCGACAGCATTATCAATGAAGGTGCAAACGCGGAATCGCGTGTGGAGCTTGAAGACATTCAACTGCTATCAATGAGCGGCATCCAGCGCTCCTATCTCCGTTGGCGTCTTGATCAGGTCGGTAGTCATGGCCATGCGCATAGCAATGGCGCATCCGTCAACGGAGCTCGCAACGGCAATGAGGCCAATGGACAAAACGGTAACGGTGGCGATGGCGCTCAGGTGGAGCAATCACTGCGACAGTATCTTTACGAAAAGTACGTCCATCCGCGCAGCGAAACGTATCAAGCAAGTGGTCACACCAGTCAATCAACTTCCAAGCAAGTGGAGCAAGTATCATGATCAAGCGAATGGAAAAACGAATGAGGCTCACTGTGACGGCGGTGGGCGCGGCGATGCTCCTGTCTTCTTTTGCAGCACATGCCGATACACTGGGGACCAAGTTGTATGAATCAACACTGCTGGTGCCGCAACCCAATATTGATCTGCAGACATTGAATATTGCTGGTGCTGGTACAGTATCGGTGAAGCTGACTGATCTTAAATGGCCTGACTTGCTCGGCACATTGAGCTTTACGTTGTTTGATGCCACGCATGTTATCGGCAGCTACTCATTGGCCAGCGCCTCAACCACTGGACTCGGCAGTTTCAATGTGGATACGGCGGGCACTTACTACGCCAGTCTGTTCGCATCACCCGCCGCTGGTAAGGCAGGTGGTTTGTATAACGCGCAGATTTACTTCCAGAGTACAGCGCCGGTGCCATTACCCGCTGCGGCATGGTTGATGATTTCTGGCCTGGCATGTTTTGCTGCATTCAGGCCGAAACAGGCAGCATTACCAGAATTGTCACAAATAGCTGCTTAACTAGTCTTTCTTCTAAACGCACCGTACTGCTGTAAAGCGGCAACGCTGCGCTGTTTTCAGGTTGAAATACAAATGTCACACAACTTTGGCAGGCGGAATACATCAAGAGCCGCACTCATCAAGATGATGATGTGGTCCTTCGTATTGCTGGCAGCAGCGGCTGTGTCACGCAGTCCGCATGCAGAAGAAGTGTCGTATCACGTGCAGCCTGGTGATGTGTTGCAGATATCCGTATGGAAGGAAACAGACCTTCAGGCCGAAGTACTGGTACGTCCTGATGGTGGCATCTCGTTTCCACTTGCCGGCGATGTTCATGTCGAAGGCATGAGCATCGCGCAGTTAACGCAGGCGCTCACCGAACGCATACAAAAGTACATTCCCGATCCGGTCGTCACGGTTGCGACCAAGAGCATTGGCGGCAATCATGTTTACGTGGTCGGCAAAGTTAACCGTCCCGGTGATTATCCTTTCAGTCGCCCCATTGATGTAATGCAAGCGCTCAGCATGGCGGGCGGTGCGACACCCTTTGCGTCGCTATCAGATATCCGAATTCTGCGACGCGATAACGGCAAGCAAGTATCCATCCGTTTTAATTACAACAAAGTGGAAGATGGTAGGGCATTGGATAGCAACATCGAACTGCACAGCGGCGACACCGTCGTGGTGCCATGATCTGAAGATGTAATGAGATGATCATGGCGAGAGTGGTAGTTACAGCGGGATTGGCAATTGCAGGTACGACTGCACAGGCTGCTGTGTGGAATGTACAGGGACAGGCTAGTGTCTACACAGGCTATGACGACAATGTTCGCCTCTCCATGAGTGATGCGCCGAAGACCGTCTATGCAGGCACCGACGCATCGTTACACTTGGCCATCCAGAATCCCGTGTGGGGTGCGAGCATTGATCCGCGAGTTGTCTGGGTTCGCTATCGCAACTATGCCATTTTAAATCGCACCGAAAACTATCTGAATGCGAGCTGGCAACAACAAACTGAAACTAGCAACGACAATTTGAGCGCAAATTGGACTCGTGATACCACGTTGACTAGTGAACTGGGTTTGACGGGACTGGCGGAAACAAATAAACGTCATCAGTCAACTGCGCTGACCTGGGTAGATTCCACACAGTGGACCGAACGATTTTCAACACAAGGTCTGTTATTCGCGTCAATGCATCGTTACGCAGATGCGACGGATACAGGGCTGGTGGACTATAACTATGGTAGTGCCCAATTCAGTATGCAGTATGCACTGACGCCACGGTCGCAGATTTCATTTGATGTTAACGCCGGTAAACTCCAGGTGCCCGATCTCGTCAATGTTGATAAGGTTAATCAGTCTTTGATGCTGAGCTATAACCACACGTTTGCCGAGCGCTGGCAAATGAAGATTTCCGCAGGGCCATCACGAGTACAGGCTCCGTTAAGCACCGAGTCGGGAACGGTCTATGAATTCTCCCTGAGCCGCAAATCAGAGATATCAAGCTTGCAGCTAAAGGTTGCACGCGATATCACCCCGACAGGACAAGGGATTCTGGCTCGTCGTGAACAATGGATATTAAGTGCGAGCAGGGACCTGACGGAGCGATTGAGTAGCAACATTAAAGTATCCAGCACACGAAATGACAATCTCTATCTTTCATATGCGGTTACGGCACGTGGTGTGCGATATGACGAACTAAGTTCCAGCATCAGTTGGCGATGCACCCCACAAATTGTGGTTGGCTTGAATGCGGGCTATACCTCGCAGAAGTTACAGGATGAAACCAGAGTTGTGCGGCGCCGATACGCATCCCTGATGATCAACTGGCTGGGAGCGGTTCATACATGGCATTGAATATGACGCCTGCAAGTTCCTCAAGCAATACCTCGTCCGTGCTATCACTGGCAGATGTGCTAGCCATTATTAAACGCCGACGTATTGCCATGTTGTGGACGGCATCGATCATCGTGGTATTGACGATGCTAGTCGCATTTCTGTGGCCTGCAACGTATCGCGCTGCCGGCACGATCCTGATCGAACAACAGGAGGTGCCTGTTGATCTTGTGCGCTCCACCATCTCCAGCTATGCGGACCAGCGCATCCAGATGATCACTCAGCAGGTCATGACGACCGAGAATCTTTACAAGATCATCATGAAATATGATCTGTACGCCAAAGAGCGCAAATACAAGTCTCGAGAACTGGTATTGAAGACGATGCACGATGACATCGGCTTCAACATGATCAGTGCCGATGTGATTGATCCACGCTCCGGTAATCCGACCAAGGCGACAATCGCTTTTGCCGTGAGCTACCAGAATCGTTCAGCGGATATCGCCGCACGTGTGGCGAATGAGCTGGTGTCGCTCTATCTTCAGCAGAACATCGAAAATCGTAAGGAACGTACTGCCGATGCCGCTACCTTCCTTACCGGCGAGTCGCAACGACTTGGTGATCACATTAGCGATTTGCAGAATCAAATCTCCCAGTTTAAAGAGCAGCACACCAATGATCTGCCAGAGCTGACGCAACTCAACATACAGATGATGAATCGTGCGGATGACGAATTGCGCGATACAGAAAATCGCATTCGTTCGCTTGACCAGCAGCTTGTCTATCTTCAGGCGCAGCTGGCGCAGCTTAGTCCCACCTCTCAAGTTTATACTTCCACCGGAGAACGAGTTCTTTCACCGAATGACAAGCTCAAATTCCTGCGTACCGAATACGCGCGTGTGAAAGGCCTCTATGCACCGAATCATCCTGACGTATTGCGTCTGCAACGTGAAATCGCAAGTCTGGAGCAAACCACCGGTGCGGTTAGCGATGTTAATGATCTGCAACGTCAATTGCAGGATGCACAGACTAAACTGGCTGAAGTAGAGCACAAATATTCGACGGATCATCCCGATGTTATTCGCTTGCAAAGAACAGTCGCGTCTCTGCAAACCAGTCTTTCTGATGCAAACGGGCGTGATGCTTCATTGAAGCCGGCACCTATTGAACCCGACAATCCCGCCTATATCCAGATCAAGGCACAGGTGGAGGCCAGTCAGTCCGAACGCATGTCGTTACTTACAAAGAGCAGACAGCTTAAAGCAGACGTAGCCGATTACGAAAAGCGCCTTGCCAGCGCGCCCGCGGTGGAGCGCGAATACACTGCGATGATGCGTGAGCTTGAAAATACTCAACTGCAATATCGTCTCGTCAGCCAGAAGCAGATGGAAGCTCAATCTGCACAGAATCTTGAAACTGAACGCAAAGGCGAACGCTTTACGCTGATAGAGCCACCTTTGACGCCTGAAGAACCTGCGAGCCCAAATCGTCTGCTGATACTAGTACTGGGAATAGTGCTGGCAACGGGCGGTGCTGCATCTATTGCAGCATTGCGCGAAATGCTTGACGGCAGCATCCGCAATCGCCGCGATCTTGAGTTGCTATTGAATATGCCGCCATTGGCCATCGTGCCGTGGATTGAGACATCAGTTGATCGTGCCCGTGCAGTGCGTCGACAACGCATCACGCTCGCGAGCAGCATTGCTACCATGTTGTTGATGATTACAGCAGTGCATCTCCTTTATCGACCGCTGGATGTGCTGTGGCAGGTACTGTTGCGGCGCATTTCAGGCTGAGGAAATGATTGTGGAACGCACCAATACCATTGCAAGCAATGACCGCACTGTAGAGTTTCCGCGCGCCCAACGCGATGCACGTGTTGCTGCGTTTAGCCAGCATGATGCGATGGTGCCGCAAGAGAATGAGTACACCGATACCATCACCTTTCGATCGCCGGTTGTGGACGTAGATACGCAATGGTTGCAGGACCACCGTGTACTGTTACCCGGTGCTGGCGGTGCGGCGGGCGGCGCATACAAGATGCTGCGTGCGCAAGTACTGCGACGGCTTGATCAAATGAACACCAATGCGCTGGCTGTTATTAGTCCTGGCTCCGGTGACGGCAAGACACTGACTGCCATCAATCTCGCCGTTGCCATTGCATCCGAGTCCGCACGGACAGTATTGTTAGTTGATTTTGATCTGCGCAATCCCGGAGTAGCCAAGCGTTTGAACGTGACATCGGGACTGGGGGTGGAACAAACACTTCAAGAAAATCGCGCGGTGCAAGAAGCGATGATAAAGCTGAAGGGCTATGACCGCTTGACCATACTGCCAGCACTCAGCCGTGTTGAAAACTCCTCCGAACTGCTATCGACGCAAACCATCGCAGGATTGACGACAGAGCTGCGCTCACGTTATACCAATCGCGTTCTGATTTTCGATTTGCCGCCGGTGCTTCTGGCTGATGACGCGCTGGTATTCAGCAAGCATGTGCCTGCTGCATTGATGGTCATTAATGAAGGTCTGACGCGTCGTGAAGATGTTCTGCGTGCCATGCAACTGATGCAAGACACAAAGATCATTGGTACGGTGCTTACCGCATCACGCGAACAGCAGCACCAGTATTACTGATGTCGCGAGATCAGTCAGTGTGCTTCATGCCATCGCTCAAACGCACGACTTTAGGCATGTTTGCACTCGTGGCGCTTGCTTCGAGCAGCATTGAAGCAAGTAATACGCTACCGACTTATTTCAGGTGGGAGGCAAAGGACGCTGGTAATGCCGATGAGGCGCGTTTCGATGCACAACATGATCTACGAATTGCCTTGCCTTTCCGGCCCGCTGCATCCAAGGGTACATTGCTGCTTTGGGTTACACCTGATTGGTCGACACCGCGCATGACATCAAAACCTCTGCTCACCATGCGCTGGAAAGATGGCAGGTCGAGTTACCTTGCTATTTCAGAAGGATGGTGGGAGCCCACTGGCATACAGCAACTCTACTTTGTTATATCCAACCAGGAACATGCGCATTGCAGTGGCAGCACACGGCTAAAGCGCGGTTATCTCTCATTGGTGGCGGTGACATGGAACGCTGAAACTGGATCGTGTGCAATTTTTATAAATGACGAAAAGATAGTGCAGTCTTCCGTAAAAATGAACGGTGACTATCTCGGTGATGGTGAGGTAATCGTTGGGCGCGACACAGGATCAACGGATCAGCGTGGGCGAGTAGCAGAAGGTTGGCTGAATTCATTCACATGGTTGCCGTATGCCATGACGGAAAAGCAAGTCGTTGCTGAGTATGAACGGCATTTGGGTGGCGCATTGGAAGCGACTCGCCACAAGTGGAAATGGTTGGGCGATGCGATTTCATATGACCCGCCTGGAGCTGGCCGACAACATAGTGGCAAGATTGAGCGACGCGCACTATTTGATGAGAGTAACGAGTGGGCGTTATCGAAAGCAAACACAGATCGCATTCTGTCGATGGTGAAGAGAGCCGGTTTCAACATCTATGTGCCTTGCGTATGGCACGGTGCGGGAACGTACTACCCGACGTCATTCGCGGTAATTGCGCGCGGCATAAAGATTACTCACCCCCAGTATGATTCATTGCAATATCTGATCGAGCGTGCGCATCGTCTTAATATAGAAGTACATCCATGGATAACCATTGCACGTCGTGACGACAACCAGTATCCGCAGTTTGTATCTAACGGGACACCCGATGGCGCATACGATATTCACAATCAGGCCTTTCAATTATTTATTTCGCAACTGGTAGATGATCTTATCAAGCGCTACGACATCGATGGAATAAATCTCGACTACATTCGTGCAATGGGAATCTGTAAGTCGATGTCATGTGCAGTGGACTACAAACAAAGAACCGGCCGCGATTTGTTGAACGACATTCAAGCAGGTGGCACTGATGGTATCGCGAGGACGTCCTTAGTTCGGTGGCAAGACGATGCAGTGACTGCGATTGTTCGCAATATCAAGACATCGAGAGATCAACATAGACCCGGCGCATTACTCAGCGTGGATGGTAACGTTGTCAATGATAGTGATCGTCCGTTGCAAGGAAGAAACGAATTGCGCTGGCTGCGAGCCGGATTAGTCGACGTCGTCTTTGATATGGACTATGACGCAAATCTGGACCTCGACAGGCTGGATCAAATAATGACCGTTACACCTGGCAAGGTTATTCCTGTCTTCGCCAACTTTGATCGTAAAGCAGGGGTTGCCACATCTCGCCCTGGTTGGGTGATAAATG
>DATAHE010000513.1:0-2773 GCA_036263355.1 Steroidobacteraceae bacterium
GGTTTTATGCTGGCTTTTAACGCGGGCTTTATCAATGCAGTCGGGCTTTTGGGTTTCAAGCATCAAGCGGTATCGCACCTGACCGGGACCTCGACTTTCTTGTCATTGGCAATTACAAATTCAAACTTCCCTGAAATCACTCACCTGTTACTCGTAATGGTGAGCTTTATACTTGGCGCAGCCTATAGCGGCCTGGTTATTGGTAATACTGCCCTGAAACTTGGGAGGCATTACAGCGCAGCACTGCTGACCGAATCAGCGTTGTTGTTCATCGCGATGTACATGCTTAATCATGGCTCATTAACCGGTCACTTTTTTGCGTCAGCAGCCTGTGGTTTACAAAACGCAATGACCAGTGCATATAGCGGTGCAGTGGTGAGAACGACGCATGTTTCCGGGTTGTTTACCGATCTGGGTGCGGCACTTGGGTTGAGGCTGCGAGGTCATAAGACGGATTCCAGGAAAATAGTTTTGTACTCCATTTTAATTTCTGGCTTCGTTGTCGGCGGAATTGCAGGTTCATGGCTATTTGCCAAGTTAATCTTTACCGCCATTCTGGTGCCATGCATGCTGACCGCAGTGATAGCGATTGGCTACTGGGTCTTCTTGCACCATCGTGAAGTTGATAACCCGGGTAACTAAATGGCGGATGTCGAGGTGATCTTTTCAGCAATCGTTTGACGCTAACGCTTATGCGTTGCCACCTTATTATTGCTGGAAGTGTTCATCCGTATCAGAGCTTTTGCGCCTGGCACAGTCTTTTCAAATAGCGTGGAAACTGCAATTTAAAAACAGATTTCAATTCAGTAGCACGGTTGACCATTTCTGTACTCATTGAGGGGGCAACGCACTGCTTGAATGCAAACGCCAGTTGATTGTTGCTTCCCTGAACCGTGACCACTAGCGGTCTGCTTTTGAATGCAGTCATCAATGAACTTAGATTAGGCGGATAACGTTCATCGTCGCCGCATAAATTCATCACCAGCACACCTTGTCGTGCTAATCGTTTATAAGCGTGATTGTAAAAATTCAATGATGGTAGTGACAAAGCAATACCATCTGGATCAAACGCATCAACAAGAATGACATCAAACTGTCTGTCACAGTGCGTGATAAACTCAGCGCCATCCTGTTGAATAACACGAAAGCGATGATCATCATCCGGAATCAGGAAGTCACGGCGCAGGGCAATCACATCCGGGCTGATTTCAACTACCGTGATATCCGCCTTCGGCAATTCGTGATAGCAGAATTTGGCCAGTGATCCACCACCCAGCCCAATCATCAGAATTCGGCCGGGTGAGGGATTGAATAACAGGAAGGCCATCATCTTTTGGGTATAAGAATCTACCAGCACATTGGGACTATCAATCAACATGCGGCTTTGTGATGAGGCGAGCGTAAAGTGCAACCGACGTTCGTGCTCGGTTTCGATGATGAATGGCTGGTTCAACGTGCCCGACTCAATGCGATCCTGCAATTCATCATCTTTCACTGGATGACGAGTGCGCACTCGAACCTGACCTTCCAATTCATCGCGCAGACTATGAAATTTGCCAGCAGCAGAATGTCGTTTAATGGTCATGGTCGCAGACCCAACGGCCGTCAAATTCTTCGCGAAAGGAATTGGGTGTGTTCATGGCCGCTCATATTAGCCTGTTGAGTTTAATATGGAGTCACGATTGCGGGTTACCGCTTTTAAATGAACGGCGTGGAAGCCCGCTATTGGTATTTGCACGGTAGTGGTTGTCCGGCGAGGTGAGCTTGGTTTAACACCAGTCCTATCTGCCCGCCCGTCCGAAAGCACTGATCCGGTTATGTCAGCCCCGTCCGGAAGGCTGCAGGAACTACTGATTTTCGCCGGAAATTGGCAAAAATCTGCTGCTGGCCTTATGCTTGCGCCCCTTTCCGTAGCCCGCTTTGACCTTGTTTTGACCGCGATGCCCAAACTGCATATTCATACCCATGGTTGTCAGATGAATGAGTACGACTCAGCCAAGATGCTGGACGTGCTGAATGCGGCTGCCGGATTTGAATTGACCGATGACGCTGAGCAGGCCGATGTGTTGCTGCTCAATACCTGTTCTATCCGCGAGAAGGCACAGGAAAAGGTGTTTTCATTACTGGGTCGCTGGCGTGATCTCAAAGAACGTCGACCTGGCATGATTATCGGTGTGGGTGGATGTGTAGCCAGTCAGGAAGGAGCAGGCATTACAGCGCGCGCACCCTATGTCGATCTGGTGTTCGGTCCGCAAACCTTACATCGCCTGCCGCAGATGATTGATGAACTGAAGAACACAGGTCGTGCACAGATAGACGTCAGCTTTCCTGAAGTAGAAAAGTTTGATCACATGCCCGAGCCACGTGCCGAAGGTGCGACGGCGTTTGTTTCCATCATTGAAGGCTGTAGTAAGTTCTGCACGTTTTGCGTGGTGCCATACACACGTGGTGAAGAAGTCAGTCGTCCATTCAATCAGGTGATGGAAGAAATTCGCAATCTGGCGTCGCAGGGCGTGAAAGAAATCAATCTGCTTGGACAAACTGTCAACGCTTACGCAGGTGAGACGGAAGATGGCGAAGAGTGTGATCTCGCTACATTGATTCGTCACGTTGCCGAAGTAGATGGCATCGAACTGATTCGTTTCACGACGTCGCATCCAGTTGAATTCAATGATGCGTTGATTGCGGCATATCGCGATGTACCGAAGCTCGCTAACTATCTGCATCTGCCGGTGCAAAGCGGCTCTGATCGCGTGTTATCGTTGATGGGTCG
>DATAHE010000514.1:0-3949 GCA_036263355.1 Steroidobacteraceae bacterium
AGTGGCGAGAAGATCACACTGGGAGGTCAGCCCTGCTTACTAACAGTCGCGGTTGATATTTCTGCGCGACGACAGTTGGAGCAGGAGCTGGGTGAACATGCTGCTCAGTTGAAGCTGTTTATAGAGTCTTCGCCGGTTGCGCTTGCCATGTTTGATCGCGAGATGTGTTATCTGCAAGTATCGCGTGGTTGGCGCAATACATTTGCTCTGGATGATGTCGAGCTACTCGGCAAATCTCATTACGGAATATTTCCTCAGGTTCCTGAGATCTGGCGTGAGGCACACCGACGCGGTCTGAAGGGAGAGGTAGTACGATCGGAACAGGACAGCTATACGCGTGCAAATGGGCAAATGCACTGGGTGCGTTGGGAGGTCAGGCCTTGGTATCAAGCCGATGGTTCGGTCGGCGGTATTGTTATCTTCACGGAAGATATTACCGCGCGTAAACAAGCCGAGATTGCCTTAACCGAAAGAGATGCGATGTTGCAGCGCGTGGGAGAGCTGGCAAAGGTCGGTGCAACGCTGCTGGATCTGCGTACTCGCGAGTACTACTGGTCATCGGCGATGTTCAGTATTCACGAGGTGGATGGCAGTAAGCCACCGCCGTTAGATAAAAGATCCGAGTTTTTCTCCGCCGATGGATGGTTGACACTTCAGAATGCCATCAAGCAACTGCTGGAGCATGGCGCTCCTGTGGATATAGAGCTGCCGGTGATCACGGCAAAAGGAAAACGTATCTGGTGTCACGTACAGGCCACACCTATTTATGAAAATGGTCAGGTCGTCAAGATACTGGGCGCCTATCAGGACATCACCGCTCACAAGCATGCTGAACTCGCGTTACGCAGTAACGAGGAACGTTTTCGTACCTTGATTGCAAACTTGCAAGTCGGCGTAGCCTTGCAAAATACCGAAGCCGAAGTTGTCTGGTGTAATCAGATGGCCCTGCAGTTGCTAGGGTTAACTGAAGATCAGTTTCTGGGCCTGACGTCATACGACGAATCATGGAACATCATCAACGAAGATGGGTCTCCGGTCACTGCTGATGATCAGCCTGCGCCAAGAGTGATTGCAACCGGAAAACCAGTGCATGGACTGGTGTTTGGTGTGTATCGACCTGCAACTCGCGACAGAGTGTGGCTGCAGGTGGACGGCGAGCCAGAGTTCAATACCGATGGAACCTTGAAGCAGGTCATTTGTACATTTGGTGATATCACTGCACGCAAACATGCGGAGATAGCGTTGCGCGAAAGCGAAGAGCGTTTCCGGCAGATTGCAGAAAACATTCACGAGGTGTTCTGGGTATTTGATTTGTCATTACGGGCAGTAACGTATGTCAGTCCTGCTTACGAAAAAATATGGGGACGAAAAGTAAACGATGTCTACAAGGAACCACGCGATTGGATCAATGCCGTGGTAGTTGAAGATCGACAGCGAGTGGCGATGGCGCTGGATAAGTTGCCGATTGAAGGACGTTATGCAGAGAACTATCGCATTAGCAGGCCGGATGGAAAAATACGCTGGATACGCGATCAAGGCTTTGGCGTGTTCAATGCAGATGGCAGGCTGGTGCGGGTTGTTGGCACCGCACAGGACATTACTGAGGCGCGCGATATTGAAAGTCAGTTACGTCAATCACAACGACTGGAATCCATTGGCACCTTGACCGGTGGTATTGCACATGATTTCAATAACATTCTTGCAGGCATCCTCGGCTTCACTGCGCTTCTGGATCAAGTGATTGAACAACCTGATATCAATCGCAACGAACTGAGATCGTATCTTGCTCATATTGGTAGAGCAGGGCGCAGAGCGACCGATCTGGTTGCACAGATACTGACATTCAGTAGGGCAGGAAGTCCTGACATCACCGTGATAAGAATGGCTGATGTAGTTGGCGAAGCAGTGAAGTTGTTGCGCGCGGCCATACCCAGCTCCATACAGTTTGAAGTAGAGATGTCATCGACGCTGCCGCCGATCATGGGCAATGCATCTCAGTTGCATCAAGTGATCATGAATCTCGGCACCAACGCCTGGCACGCCATGAGTGATCAGAAGGGACAATTGCGCATCACATTGGATGCGGTAGTGGTCGACGATTCTGAACGACGCATGTTGTCCAATATCGCAGCGGGAGAATATGTGCGGCTATCCGTCAGTGATAGTGGCTGTGGCATGAGTGCGGAAACGGTGGACAGAATTTTTGAACCTTTCTTTACCACCAAAGCTGCTGGACAAGGAACGGGACTCGGGTTGTCGGTGGTGCATGGCATTGTTCGCAGTCATCGCGGCGCCATTAAAGTAAGTAGTGAGCCTGATGTTGGTACCACGTTTGAAATTTTCTTTCCGGTGCATGCAGAATCAGCAACGAGCCTTGCGCATTCCAGCAACACAAGATCAATTCTGCATGGTTATGGCCAACGCATATTATTTGTTGATGATGAATCGGCCTTGGTTCTGCTTGGGGAGCATACGCTCAAGCGATTGGGATACCAGGTGACTGGCGAGACGAGTGTGTTGAAAGCCCTGAAGCGATTCGAGCAACAGCCTGATCAATTCGATATGGTTGTGACCGACCAAACCATGCCAGGCATGACGGGCCTAGAGTTCGCCTCGCGCCTGCATGCGATTCGACCAACGCTTCCAGTCATTTTAGTAAGCGGTTATGTTGCCGCACTGGCGACTGAGCAGATTAAAGCGGCGGGTGTCTGCGACATACTTAACAAGCCGTACAGCAATGAGACGCTGGCAGAGGTCATCCACCGCCAGTTTGTGAATCGGGAATAGTGTCTAGACTACTGCCCATATCTTGTCCCATGATAAATCGTGGCTCTTCCATGCCACTCCGCCAAGACCATAGTCCTTGTCCCAGTCCACATCATCGGCGTGCATGTCTAAAGGCCAGGTAGCCGGAACACTGAAAGGCTTTATTCTGGGATGATTCATCGACAATTCATTTTCGATAGCAATTGCCGCAATCGTGAATTGGCCAGCTACTTGTTCAGACAAGGAATCAATCAGTGGCAAGAATAGTTCTTCCGTTTCCACTGTCTGAACATCCTGAAAGCGGACAAACAGTATTTTCCCACTTGGATCTGAGATTATCCGGTTCCAGTTCGCAACGCGGCGATCCACCCATTTCTTCATGCCGCGCCAACTTGCCTTCGAAGGAATTTCGGACTCGTTTGTGCGTCTTAGTATGTGCCATGCTTCGCAACCAAGTGAATCCCTTACTTTAAAGCTGTGTTCCGTCATCCCAAAAATTGTGCACGACTCTGGATTAAAATAATTCGCGAATCTGCTGGCAACGGTTCTGGTTAAATCACCGATACGTACTCCGCACCAGTCAAATGGGCCACTGAAGCGTGATTCCGGAAACTGATGCAAGGTTGCGACTCGCGTAAGCTGATGACATGGCGTGCAATTGACACCAAGAGAGATGACATGGCTGTAATCCAGAATCGACACAATCACTCCTTAACGAATCATCAACAAGTTTTAGAAAGCATGTGAACAAGTATCATGCAGTTGCAGTGGACTGTGTGATCTCGTGATACAACCGTTCGCCCACTTGCTCGCCCGCCTGAAAGACGGCGCCAATACTTTCCACATGCGAGTTCAGCGCGCTGTGATTGAGTAACGGACCGATCACCCATGCGTTAGGCCAGCTTGCAATCTCATAGTCGTTACTCATTTGAAAGCCGCGGCTATTTTCACGTGTGGGCAGCTGTCGGGCCAGATTTCGAAGCAGTCGCGACGGCGTCGTGGTCAACTCGCCACCACCTGAACAATTGAGTAGCAAGTCTGCATGTAGTGATTGGCTTGCAGAGTCTGGTCTGGAGAATACAACGCGAAGCCGCTCATGATCTTCCGATACCTCCATCACCTGTGCAGCAATGACTGTTAATCGACCTTGTTTGTGGAGCTGATGAGTCAGTTTCACGTAGTC
>DATAHE010000515.1:0-1677 GCA_036263355.1 Steroidobacteraceae bacterium
CCGATCAAAGCGGGCATCTGAGGCGCAAATCCAGAATCAGGTGTAGGCACACCGCTCCACATCACCCAGTTTTTGGTGAAGTACAAGCACACTGCCAATGGTGCTGCGAGCAATAGTGGCGCTTTGTTTTTTCGAACAACGTAACTCACCGTGTTATCAACATAGCGGCGTATTGTGCTTTTAGGATCAAGATGCTTGATGAAGAAATGACGTGCCGAGAGCGCAGCGCCGTAAAACATCAGTAAGTAGTAAAGGAACCAGAGATGCGATAACGGAAAAGGCGTTGCTGCTGGTGCTGAAGGTGCAGCGCCAGCGACAGCTGCAACGTGAGGTGCCAGCCCCATGTACACCATGCCCATGGTCATCGGGCCAAACGCCAGCCAGCCGAGCAACATCGGTACACCGATGCGCTTGATGCGATCGCCGACAAATCCTGCCGTGCCTTTGCGATGAAACATCAAGTGAGAAAAGTAGCCCGCAACAAAGAAGAACAAGGCCATTCTGAAAATATGAATCACGTAGAACGTATCTTGCAGAGCAGGACTTTGTGAGCTGTCAGCGGGAAAGCCAAAGGCCGTCAGCCCCGGCATGAATGACATGGCTGCATGCAACACGATGCCAGCCAGCAATGCGAATGCCCGGACGGCATCGAGTGCGTGAAGTCTTTCTTCTGTTTTCATGATGGTCACCCTTGTGTTGAAAGTGGGTGTATCTTGGGAAAACAGCGATGTCTCAACCAGTGTGGTTCGTCATGACTTTGAGGTGACAAATGTCATGTGAGGTTGAGGTGAATATTGGTTGACTCTCCTCAATTCCGCTCATGGTGAGCTCGTCGAACCCTTCTTACATTGATGTTTTGATCAGGAATCCTTCGTCCTTCGACAAGCTCAGGATGATCGGGATCTCAGGATGATGGGGAGCTCAGGGCGAACGGATAATAGAGCGAGACATCTATCAAGGCGACAACGTCAGTTAACGTCACAACCATCCCTTCTCGCGCGCAATACGTGCTGCATCAATGCGATTGGTAGCCCCAAGTTTATCAATCGCCTCAGACAAGTAATTGCGCACCGTGCCAGCTGACAAGTGCAATTGCTTTGCAATCACTTCTGTACTCACCCCTTCTGCTGCCAATCGCAGTACTTGTCGTTCGCGATCAGTCAGTGGATCAGACTCGCCCCATACTTCTGTCGCAAGATCAGGATCAATCACTCGCATACCTTTATGAATGCGTCGCACGGCATCTGCCAGCTCGCGCGCCGGTCTTGCCTTCAATAAATAGCCATTGGCGCCCGCTTCCATTGCACGTCTTAGGTAACCAGGTCGAGCAAAAGTCGTGACGATAATCACGCGCGTTGAGCTGCCTTTAAGCTGGGTCGCCGCTTCAATACCTGTCATCTCTGGCATTTCAATATCGGTAATCAGCACATCGGGTTTGTGTGTGCTTACAGCAGCCACTGCCTGTTTGCCATTGCGTGCCTGTGCCACCACCACAATATCTCCTTCCATCTCAAGCAGTGCCGCCAGCGCACCCAACACCATTTCCTGATCTTCGGCGATAACAACCCGAATTTTTTCTTGCGACGCATCGGTCATTGTTTTATTTCGCCTTGTGTTCTGTAATAGCAGGAACGGTAATAGTTAATTCTGTTCCCGATTCAGAATGGCAGGATACCG
>DATAHE010000516.1:0-4788 GCA_036263355.1 Steroidobacteraceae bacterium
ATGCGCTTGGTAAGCGGACGCTTCCTGAATGTTCTCGACGAACAAGAAAAACGCAAGGTGTTGCTGATGGGCGAGCGTGCTAAAGATCAGCTGTTTGGCAAACAAGAAGATGCGATCGGCAAGTTTGTCACCATCAGCGGCATTAGTGCACAGGTCGTGGGCGTGTTTGCTGCGTTGTCTAACGATAACGCGCAGCAGGAGGAAGAAAAAATTTACATGCCAAACGACACGTTGCGTGATGCGTTCAATCAGCGTGGCTGGGTAGGCAACTTTATCATCGTGCCCAAGGCGGGAGTGGATGCCAGTGTTACCGAAGCTGAGGTGATTCGTTACTTGAATCAGCGCAAGAAGGTCGATCCGAATGACAAAGGTGTGTATGGCTCATTCAATTTGCAAACCGAGCGCGACAAGGTGCAGGGGTTGTTTACCGGTATCGATACATTCAGTTGGATTGTAGCCATTGGCACCATCATGGCAGGTGCGATTGGTGTGGGTAATATCATGTTGATTGTGGTCAAAGAACGCACTCGCGAGATTGGTTTGCGCAAGGCGCTTGGTGCTACGCCATTTTCAATCATCATGATGATTGTGCAGGAAGCGTTGTTCATCACTATTGTGGCGGGCTACAGCGGTCTTGTTATTGGCACCTTGTTGCTGGAAGGGATTAGTGCAGCTATGGGTGACGGCGCGCGGTTCTTTAAACATCCGCAAGTAAATTTTGAAACTGCGGTTGCCGCATTGATTGTACTGGTGATTTCCGGTGTGTTGGCATCGTTACTTCCTGCGTCGAAGGCGGCGGGAGTGAATCCTATTGTGGCTTTGCAAGATGAGTGATTCCACAACTACTGCGCAAGATGCAGCATCGCTTGTAGGTTCTTATGTGATTTTTTTGGAATTTAACTTTTACTTTGGTCTGATGACATGAAAAAAATATTGAAGTATGGTCTGTTAGGTCTGGTTGCGCTCATATTCATATGGACGTTTGTATTTCTTTACAAGAAGTCGCATCAACCACCGGCGATATTCCAGACCGATACGCCCGCGATGACAACCATCATCAAAAAGACCGTGGCAATTGGCAAGGTGATACCTCGTCGTGAGATTGAGGTGAAGGCACAGGTGTCAGGCGTGGTGGAGAAACTGTTTGTCGTTGCTGGACAGACAGTGAAAAAGGGGGATTTCATTGCACGCATCGCACTGCGACCCAGTATGTTGAATGTCAACAATGCTGAAACCCAATTGAAGAACGCCAAAATAAATTTGCAAAATCAGGAGCAGGAGCTGGAGCGTCGCAAGAAATTGTTCGAACAAAAATTGATATCAGAATCCGAGTTTAATCAATCCAGTCTTACCTACAATTTGCAGAAGGAAGCCGTGGAGTCTGCCGAGAATTCCTTGTTGCTCCTCAAGACGGGTGCTACAAGAAATTCTGACAAGGTATCGAACCTGATTCCCGCCACTATTAATGGCATGGTGCTGGATTTACCAAACAAGGAAGGTTCTTTTATTGTTGAAACCAGTACCTTTCAGGCGGGCACGTCGCTGGCTGTTCTTGCAGACATGAATGACATGATCTTTGAAGGTCTGGTTGACGAGTCGGAAGTTGGCAAGTTGAAAGAAGGTATGGATCTGGTATTGAATGTCGGAGCATTGGAAGGCAAGCCATATAGTGCAGTGCTTGAGTACATCGCGCCGAAGGGCGTTACGGACCAAGGCACGATCAAATTCACCATCCGTGCTGCGGTTAAACTCAACAAAGAATTGTTCCTGCGTTCCAACTACAGCGCCAATGCAGATATCGTGTTAGCTAAACGCGAGAATGTGCTTGCCATCAACGAAGGTGATTTGCTGATTGAAGACGGCAAGACATATGTAGAAGTCGAAAAAGCGCCACAACAATTTGAAAAGCGGGAAATCAAGACAGGCGTTTCAGACGGTATCAATATCGAAGTGCTGTCGGGATTGAGCGCCGGAGAGAAGATCAAGCATCGCTGATTGGTGGAAGCGATCATGGCGAGGGTGCGTCAAGTGATTGTGAATGCGCCCTTTATCCATTCGACTTTTGGTTGTTGATGTTCATCCGTTTCAATCGCAACCAGATCAAAGCGCGCGCGATAGCGCTGAAGTTCCCGTTGCGATTGTAGTAAATGTCGCGCAGCAATCACGATGCGTTGACGCTTGATAGAAGTGACTGATGCAGCCGCGCCGCCATAGCTGCGATTGCGACGGAAGCGCACTTCAATCAACGCCAGTGTATTTCCATCCAGCATCACCAAATCAATCTCGCCACCCTTGCATAAGTGATTGCGCTTGATCAGCTTAAGTCCATTGTTTGTCAGATGCTGAAGCGCCAAATCTTCGTATTGATCACCAGTTTCACGTCTTGTGTCCATTTGTTAATTGTTGTGTTTACTGAGCGGTGATAAAAGCCTCTGGCAACAACTGTGGTTGTCCTTTGACTATTTGTGCCCAATCAACCTGGCGACGCACATGTCCTGATTGGTCAATCGCAAGCAAGCCCGTCATGCCGCGTACTGGAGCAACCAGTTGTGGTCGAGCCGCTTTCAATACATCCAGCAACGTGTACGCATCGGCTCCGAAAGCATAGAGGCGACCACGTGCGCGCAAACTCGTAGACCAATAGCGATTGATAGTGGTGTAAAGCGCATCCGCCTGTGGGTCGCGATTGATTACCCAGGGCATATCCGTGAAGCGCAATCCATCAAGGTCAGAAGTAGTGCTCGAACCGGGTTCATAAGCGTCAGATGTGGAGTAAACCGGAATACTCATGTCCGGCAACATGAAGCGTAGCGCGGGGCGCAATTGCTTTGCCTGTGCGGCCTGTGCGGCAAAGAATACGAAATCAAAATCATCACGATGTTCGGGAATTTTTGATACCGGTGTTTTTGCGCCGAGCGCATTCTCCAGATCCTTTGGCTTGGGAGGAGGAGGCACAGGATTACGCGGTGCGAGCAACTGAGTGACGAGTCCCACGTAGTCTCGCGCAGCAGGATCGTAAGCGCGCAATTCCGTCAACGTGCCGCCCTGCGATTGCAACTCGGCAATAAATGCGCGTTGCATGCGTTGGCCCCATTCGTTGTTGGGCACCAGCACGATTGCTTTGCTCTTGCCTTCTGCACGTGCACGCATGGCGACTTGTCGTGCTTCATCTTCGGGATCAAGCGAGAACTGGAAGAACAATGGTGATGCTGCGACTGCATCGCCAGCGTTATTCAACGCCAAGGTGGGAACGGTGATATCCGGTGCAATCGCCAATGCTTGTACGTCTTCTTTTAATAAGGGACCGATAATCATGCTTGCGCCATCATCTACTGCATGTTTGTAAGCAGGTAATGCGCCTTCGAGTGCAGTATCATAAATTTGTAGAACAGGACGCACAGCGACATCCTGACGCAGATAGGCAGCCAAAAAGCCGTCGCGAACTGCAATACCAGACGAGAGCTGACGACCTGAGAGCGGCAATAACAATGCAATGTGATCACCCGTGTTACGTGCTGCCATCTGCGCGGGTGGTAATGGGCTGATAACGATGAACTCAGCACCGGGATGGCCGGGATAACGTGCGCGCCAGTCGTTCATGGCACGGTTAAAAGCAAAAGGATCGCGCTGACTGTTATTCCATGCTCGTGTCAGATCCATCCATCCAGCCACCGTGCGCGATGCGCCGGGCGGCGGTGTCATATCGCGTCCGGCTGTCACGGCTTGCTTGAGGCTGCTCCATATTTGCTGATGACTCTGCGCAATAGCGGGTGCCGACTTCAAAATGCGTTCGCGTTCCAGTGCGGCGTTCAGTGCAAGCACCACGCGACCGCTGGCGAACAATGCTTGTGAACGCACAGCAAGTGCATCAGGCGCGATATCATCAGGCATTGGCAGTGGAATTTGGTCCAGCATGCTGATGGCGCGATCAGCCTGGTTACCCCGCAAAGCTAATGCAGCGGATACCACCGTACGCAATATGCCGTCGCTTCCCACCAGCGTTCTATTACTGTCATCCAACAGACTTTGGGCTTTAATGACATTGCCCGATTGCACTGCATACCATGCGGCTTTCAATGCCATGTGATCACGATCTGCTTTGCTTGCCTGCGAGGCTAATGTTTCGTAACGTTTGCTGGCCTCAGCAAAATTTCCCTGTGCGGCTAACTGTTCTGCTTCACTCTCCATGCGCGCCTGAGTCGCTTGATTGACGGTTGAAGTAGTTGAGCCTGCTTCAACCGCATGAGGCCAGGTCATCATCATCGCCACAATGAAAACGCACGCTGTTGCGCCGACTAGTCGAGAGGTTGATCGTGGCAATTCAAAATTCATGTGTAATCCCGCTTGCGTTGCGATACTGCCAACATTAAGTTGCACTCTTCTACGGATTTCTGCGGAATTGGCTTCCGCGGCGCCGGAGCAGTTTGACGCCAAAAATACTGGCGCATTATACGGAGCTTTGTAGTGACGGCAGTAAAAACTTGCGGGATTTTATATGTAGTTGCCACACCAATTGGCAATCTCGCTGACCTCAGTGAACGGGCGCGCAAAGTGCTTGGCGAAGTGGATTTGGTTGCCGCTGAAGACACACGACATAGCGGCAAGCTTTTGCAGCTTGTTGGCGTGAACACACGGATGATTTCGCTGCACGAGCACAATGAACGGCAACGAAGCAGTGAGCTGCTTGAGCATCTTCAAGCGGGGAAAAATATCGCATTGATCTCTGATGCCGGTACGCCATTGATCAGTGATCCCGGCTTTAATCTTGTTCGTGAATTAGTCGAACAC
>DATAHE010000517.1:0-1887 GCA_036263355.1 Steroidobacteraceae bacterium
TGAGCAAGTTGCAATTCTTTTGCTGCTGATCGAGTGATGCGTGCCATCACAATAACATTGCCCACATCTACATGAGCAAGGACTGTATTGTTGTTGTCCTCACTAAGTTGGACAACTTTACCTGCAAGCTTGTTGCGAATACTGAGACGTGATGGGGTATCCAATGAAAGAACAAGATCACGTGCAAGTAGCTGTACTCGAACCTGTTGATCAGGTTTCAGGGTGTCTGCATCAACGCTGATGACGCCATCGCCAATCGCAAGTTGTGCCAGCCCGCTTTCATTATCTACCGCAAGTACTTTGCTTTCCACGACAGCGCCAATCGCTTCTTCGCTAAGCAGCGTGCGAAGTGCAGGCTGCAGGCTTAACTCGCCGGGATTGCCGTGAGCAATACATTGACCACCATTCATCAGTACGACCTGCGTGGCCAGTCGCAGTACTTCATCAAATTGATGGCTTACATACAGCATGGTCAGCTTTAACGAGTCGCGCAATCGTTCGAGATACGGCAGCACTTCGTTGCGTCGCGCCATGTCCAGTGAAGATAGTGGTTCGTCCAGAATCAATAACGAAGGTTGTGATAACAGGGCGCGGCCAATAGCAACGCGTTGCTGCTCGCCGCCTGATAATTGTTTCGGATAACGTTGCAGCAACGTCGACAAATCCAGCAGCTTGATGACGAAGTCCATCTCGACAAAAGGCTGATTGCGCGTACGTTGTAACCCATAGTTCAGGTTGCGCGCTACACTCATATGCGGAAACAACCGAGCGTCCTGAAACACATACCCAATATGACGTTGCTCTGCGGGCACATTGACTCTTGTCGCAGAATCAAACAGCACGCGGTCACCAATTGTCATGCGACCACCATCCGGTTTGAGCAGTCCAGCGATGAGATTGGCGGTGGTGGTCTTGCCACAGCCCGACGGGCCAAATAATGCGATCACGCTGCCAGCGAGTGCGGTGAACTTCATCTGCAAGCGGAACTGGTCACGTTGCAAGGCGATGTCGATATTGAGATGGTCATTCGCTGGCGAAGTCATATCAACTCACGCGTGCAATGTGACGACGTGATAAACGCGCCAACCATTCGGCGAGCAGCAGTCCGGATATTCCGAGCGCAATCGCGATCAGCGCCAGATGTTGTGCGATGTGTTCGCCATTGGGCAATTGCATAGCGGAATATAAGGCCAGTGCCAGTGTTTGTGTTTCGCCAGTGACATTACCGGCAAAAGTAATCACTGCACCAAACTCGCCGAGACTCGCGGAGAAGGCAGTCACGGCGCCAGCGATAATCCCTGGCAGTATCAAGGGCATCGCAATGGAAAAGAAGCGATCAATTCTCGTCGCGCCCAGCGTGCGTGCGGCGTCAAGTAGTCCATGGTCAATGCCTTCGAGTGAAATGCGAATGGTGCGCACCATCAACGGGAATGACATGACGGCGGTTGCCAGTGCAGCACCATTACGTGTAAACGGCAGGCGAATATCAAAGTTTTGGAACAGCCATTGACCGATGATGCCATGCGTTCCGAACGTGAGTAACAACAGATATCCAATCACGACCGGTGGTAATACCAGTGGCAGATGGACGAGTGTGTCGATTGCCAGTCGACCGATGAAGCGTTGTGTTAATAGCCAGGCAATGAGAACAGCGAAGGGCAAGCTGAATAACACACTGCGTGTCGCGACGCTTAAACTCAGTTGCAATGCTTGTAGTTCGATGTCGGTCATTTTGCGAAGATTGATTAAGCAATGGACCTATAACGCTAAACGACGCGCGATCATCTTATTAATCCGTTCACCCTGAGCTTGTCGAAGGGTTCTTATTTTCAGCGAGGGGTCGAACGAATGCCTCGACAGGCTCAGCATGAATGGGCTTTATAGGCA
>DATAHE010000518.1:0-4146 GCA_036263355.1 Steroidobacteraceae bacterium
GTTATATCCTGTCGTCGGTTGATAGGCAAAAGTACCATTGCTATTCAGCGTTAGTGTTCCATGCGATGGATTGGCGACCAATACGGCAGCGATTGAATCACCGTCCTGATCAGTATCGTTCGTTAATACATTGCGAGCGCCGCTCACAGGCAGCGAAGAATTCATGTTTACCGAATAGCTGTTGTCGTTAGCAACCGGCGCGTGATTTACAACTGTGACATTAACTGTAGCTGTATCTGTTGCACCAATTGAATCCGTTATTCGATATGTGAATGAATCCGGCCCGCTATAACCAGCGTTAGGCGTATAGCGAAGTGTTGTACCATTGACTCGCGTTGCAGTGCCGTGACTCGCACCAACAGTAATTGCGGTGATAGAAATTGAATCGCCAGGATCATTACTACCGTTTCCGCTCCTGTCATTCGTCAACGCGGTAGTGAAATCATAGCTTCCACTATTCTTGTCTACAGCGAACGAATCATTGTTTGCGGTAGGCGATGAATTGATCGTGACGGTTTGCGACGTGCAAGCTGAAGGGCCATCACCGCTATTAAGCCCATCGCCGTTCGCCGGATTGCCACATCCGTAAAGTACTGTAGTCCCTACTGCATTTGGAGCGGTATAAAGAAAATCCCAAGAAGTGTTGCCATTTGCGTCGGCTGATTGGGGTGAACCAGGCTGGACAATTTCCCCATCAACGGCATCAAAATCTGGAGACGATGAATTGGTTAATCGCGTATTACTTCCAGCTGCCAGAACTCCTGCTGACGCAGTGCCGGCCACGACGGAAACATCTAATCCAGCAACACTGACTTTTGTGCCAGAGTTTCGCGTTACATTGAAATTAATTGTCGCAGTGGCATTGGGAGCTACAGTCAGCGTGCCAGAAAACGACGCATTGTAATTATAACTACCACCAGAATGGCATCCCGAACCACCACATCCCGCTTGCGACTGCCCTGCAATACCCCAAGGATATGCATGGGCGTTTATTTCCCACAGCCCCAGCACTACTGCCAAAACCAGTCTGGCTACCGTTGTACCGGGCACAGCGCAACGCTTTAAGTCGGCCTTTCTGGAAAGCCGACTCATCAGTGAGACAAACATAAAGAACCATACCTCTCAATATAGTTTTCGTTTTTTTATCAGAATATCTCGCGAACAATTCTTCTGAATTTATTACCAGCTGCCAGTTCAAGCCTACGTCCTTGGGTCTTGCCAGCAAGAATTGATCGTTATTATTTAATGAGTATAGCAGCGCTTCTGAATCGTTATCACTTGATCGAACGAAAGCAATTGGTTTTGATCTATTATGTTGCCCCGGCAAGCTGCTCAGACAGCCTGCTACCGCACGAGACCCTGGCCGAGACATTGAATAGTCACGAGGATTGCTGCAATGAACACCCCGTCGACCGATGCCACTAGAGCTGAGCATGACACCTTCGGTGTTATTCATGTACCGTCAGATCGCTATTGGGGTGCGCAAACCCAGCGCTCGCTGCTCCATTTTGCGATTTCCAGCGAACGCATGCCGATGGAGCTGGTGCATGCCCTGGCATTGCTAAAACGTGAATGTGCATTGGTCAATACAAGATTGGGAACACTCGACGCCGCCAAGGGAAAGGTCATTGCTCAAGCTGCCGCCGAGATTGTTGACGGAAAGCTTGATTCTGAGTTCCCGCTTTCTGTGTGGCAAACCGGTTCGGGCACACAAACCAACATGAATGTGAACGAAGTGATTGCCAATCGCGCCAGTGAGTTATTGGGTGGCACACGCGGCATGGACCGGATGGTCCATCCCAACGATGACGTCAATAAGGCGCAGTCATCTAACGATGTATTCCCTTCTGCCATGCATGTCAGTGCTGCATTGGTAATACACACAAAGTTGATGCCATCGCTGCAAATGCTAAAGGCTGAGCTTAAAGAAAAGGCAAGGGAGTTTGCCGATATCGTCAAGATTGGTCGTACGCATTTGCAAGATGCCACGCCACTTACCCTCGGTCAGGAATTTTCCGGCTATGTTATGCAGATGGATAACTCTATCAAGAGAATAGAGAACGCCCTGCCCCAACTGTATCAACTGGCTATTGGCGGCACCGCTGTCGGCACTGGATTAAATGCGCCAGCGGAGTTTGGCAAGATGGTGGCGGCAGGCATTGCTCGTACAACATTACTGCCATTTGAATCAGCGCCCAACAAGTTCGAAGCGATGGCAACAGCGGACGCTATCGTGAGTGTGCACGGTGCATTGAAAACACTGGCAGTCAGCCTGATAAAAATTGCCAACGACTTCCGCTGGCTGGCCTCTGGTCCACGAGCCGGATTAGGTGAATTATCGTTACCTGAAAATGAACCCGGCTCATCCATCATGCCTGGAAAGGTAAACCCTACTCAGTGCGAAGCCATGACCATGCTATGCGCACAAGTCATCGGCAACGATGTGGCGATTAACTTCGGTGGTGCATCAGGAAATTTTGAATTGAATGTCTATCGACCGATGATCATTCACAATTTTCTGCAAAGTGTTCGGTTGCTGGCCGATGGCATGCGCAGCTTTGCAGAACATTGCGTTACTGGCACCACCGCGAACAAAAAGCGGATCGCTGAACATGTGCAACAGTCGTTAATGCTGGTGACGGCATTAACGCCGCACATCGGTTACGACAGGGCTGCACAGATTGCAAAGTATGCTCATCATCATGAATGCACTTTAAGAGAAGCCGGTGTCGCGCTGAACTATGTTACTGAAGCGCAGTTTGATAAGTGGGTTCGTCCCGAGAAAATGATTTAGGAAACTCCGATTAATGTCTATTTTTGCCATGGCGTTGTCAGTTCCGTGCTCGGCTCCTCATGTATTGACATATACACTGCGGTCCTGCGCGCGGTACTTTCTAGCCACGACAAAAATATCGCTATTAATCAAAGTTTCCTCAGTTGCATCTATTTAACAGGAGCACCAATGAAATATTCAACACGATTACTCGCATTACTACTAACGGGTCTTTCCGTTGCAGCAGTTGCGAAAGAAACTCCAACCCCAAAGTACATTACCAGCGCCATCGCCGATGCAAAGCGCCCAGCGGGTGATACGGATCAGGATGCTAATCGAAAGCCTGAGGCAGTGCTGACCTTTGCTGAAGTTAAACCCGGTGAAACGGTGGTCGATCTGCTGCCAGGCGGCGGCTATTACACTCGCCTGTTCAGTAAAGTCGTGGGACCTAAAGGCGCCGTCTATGCCATTACACCTGATGAACTGCTACAGAAATTTCCAAAAGCACTCGACGGCATCAAGTCCATTGCAGGTACCGACGATTATAAGAATGTCACAGCACTTCAAGGTCCCGCTGTGCCGGTCACTCCACCGAAAAAGGCAGATGTGATTTTCACTTCGATGAACTATCACGACTATCACAATCCATTGCTTGGTTCGCCAGACATGATGGCGTTCAACAAGTCCGTGCTGAATGCACTGAAGCCAGGCGGACTGTTCGTTGTGCTCGATCATGCTGCCGCCGCTGACAGTGGATTCGCTGCGACCAACACCACGCATCGTATCGATCCTGCTGCTGCAAAAGCGGAAATCCTTGCTGCTGGATTTGAATTTGTTGGTGAAAGCGATGTGCTTCGCAATCCTGAGGACGATCACACACTGGGTGTATTTGATAAGTCACTGCGCGGCAAGACGGATCGCTTTATTTACAAGTTCCGCAAGCCAAAGCATTGAGTGTTGATATGTAAGGCGAGGCGCTTACAGGCTATAGCACTCAATTGAGCATGTACACTTGCATCGATGGGATAGTGTGATTTTTTATTCCCCTCGCCCCTTGTGGGAGAGGGGCGATTTACTTGCGGAACAAAAATGATGATCTCTCAGCCTCTCCCTTGATCCCTCCCCATCAAGGGGAGGGAAATGAGGACGTGATGCATCATCATTATTAACCCGAAAGCACCACGCTGGCGAAACACAAACGCGATGCTTCAAGTCGCATCAATCGCCACGACCTTCGTGGTTCTCAGCTCAATGATCAACACACCCAACAGCGTGACAACACCACCGATGATCATTCGTGAAGTGATCTGATCATGATTGATTAGTATTCCAAACAGCGCGCCGAACAACGTCGCAAGCACATTCAAAGGCGC
>DATAHE010000519.1:0-2665 GCA_036263355.1 Steroidobacteraceae bacterium
CACTTGCACTTGTTGTCAGCCGAGCTTTCGACGTTCCAGTTACCCAAGACGCTCGCGTCACTATCAGGTCATTCCCGCGCAGGCGGAAATCCAGTTTCTATCCAGCTTAACGAGCTTTCGCTCGTGCATTAATTTTCAAAGTTGCGAAGAAAAGCGATTCGTAGTTCATCGACTTGGTTTGGTAGCGTTTCCTCCAAAGCCTCTGCTACTGATGATAGATTATCTTCATAGCGAAGATCGTAAGAGTAACCAGGCATCTTGAATTGATCTGCTGTGAGGTCTATTCGTTCGCCATCGATTCGATTGTAGAAGTGAGTTCCTTTTCCATGCCATCCCGTCGTTCGTAATATCTGACCACCAAAATGTTCTTGGATAACAATTGCGGTTTGAGCGCATTGGCCGTACGAGGGGAATGCATTTGGGGAGAAGCAAAGACTGGTTCTTGCAGACCAACTTCTCTCTAGAGCTTCACGTATCCTTTTTATAGTCGCGCTGTCCATTCCAGAGTGATTTGCTACCCATCCGGCAACACAATCTTCGGCTTATCCTTTCGCACCCGATAGAACACACCGATATTGCCAATGCGAGTGACGAACTCGCTTGAGGTGCGTTTACCCAGGTCTTCAAAAATCTCGTCGCGCATTTCACGATCACCAACGCGCACACTCACCTTGATCAACTCATGAGCATGGAGCGCGCCGTCCATTTCTTTAGTGATGGCTTCCAACTTTTCTTCGCTTTCGCTCTTGCCGCCTACCATGACAAGGGGATGAAGAGCATGCGCAAGGCCACGAAGATGTTTTTTCTGACGTTCAGTGAGTGACATAACCGGTACGAAATTGAGATCAAACTGGACGGCAGTGTATCGCAGTCCTTCGATCACGATGTGGCTTTGTTAGCGCAGTGGTTTCGCGGCGATGTCGAAGTGCATGACATCTTCGCGAATGCCCAGCTTTTCGTACAGTGCAACGGCCGGGTCGTCACCATAGTCGGCTTGAACATAAATCACCCAGGCTCCGCGTTGGCTTGCGATATCACGCAGGTGTTCAATCAACGTGGTTGCAACGCCTTTACGTCGATGCGCCTCTGCCACTGCCAGATCGTAGATATAGATTTCGCTGCGTTCCTGCTCGAATTTCATAAGCTCGTAAGCCACCAGACCGCCGATGATTTCTTCGCCTGCGAATGACGCCAGTACGAATATCGAGTGGTTACCCAATAATTTCTGCAGGTATTCGTCTTTAGGTGGGTGACGTACAAAACTTTCAGCGTCGTCAAACACATCAGCAAATAGCTGATTGAGCCGTCGCAGTTCTTGAGTATCGCTTGAAGAAAGCTGGCGAACATTGAAATCGGGTTGAGGCATTGTTGACCAACATGGCGAAATTTTGTTTACACGTTAACCAATCGAGCGGATTGACCGCAATGTCCATTACAATGACATTTGTTTAATCCGATCTATTGCAAACTGTTTCATGCCCAAACGTACCAAGTCCAGCGCACGCTGGCTGGATGAACACGAAAGCGATCCCTACGTCAAAGCGGCACGTGCCGCTGGATATCGTTCGCGTGCGGTCTACAAATTGGAGGAAATCCATCAGAGTGATCGCTTGCTGAAGCCCGGCATGACGGTAGTTGATTTGGGCGCCGCACCCGGTGGCTGGAGTCAATATGCGGCGCGTACGCTACAGGGCAAAGGACGAATTGTGGCACTGGATATTCTGCCGATGGACGCTATTGTTGGTGTTGAGTTTATTCAGGGAGACTTTGGTAGCGATGAGGTTCTGGAAGCACTGGAAGCGCAACTTGGCGGCGAACGACCTCACCTTGTAATGTCCGATATTGCCCCCAATACAGTTGGCATTGCAGAAGTAGATCATTTACGCGGCATGCATTTGGTTGAACTGACGCTTGATTTTGCAGAGAAGCATCTGGCACCCGGTGGCGATTATCTGGTGAAGGTGTTTCAGGGTAGGGATTTTCCGCCTTTCGTAAAAAGGTTACGGGAATTGTTCCAAACTGTGAAAACGCGCAAACCTAAAGCTTCCCGCTCACGCAGTGCCGAGCTTTACTTGTTGGCACGCGGGTTTGGGATGGTGTAGTGTCAGCAGCAATGTTTTTTTGATCATTTAGTGCGGTTTGCCGGTTATCACCGAATAAGGACTCAGTGCAGACGCAAAAACCGTTTTTTTACTTTTTCGCATTGAAGTTCGTTTCCCAGTGCGCAGGAGCCTGACTTGAACGATTTAGCCAAAAACATGATTTTGTACGTGATTATCGCGGTGATTCTGGCCGTGGTGATCAACAACTTCACCAATCACAACACGCCAGAGCCCATGCTCTATTCTGATTTCCTTACCAAGGTGAACAGTGATGGCATCAAGGAAGTTGTGTTCCAAGGTGATTTGATCAGCGGCAAGCGCACCGATGGCGACAAGTTTCTGACTTACAGTCCTGAAACCACAAACTCCGCGCTGATCGAAAAGCTGCAAGCTCACAACGTGACTTTCAGCGCAGCCGCGCCAGAACGTCAGAGCTTTCTGATGCAGCTGTTCATTTCGTCCTTCCCCATCCTGTTATTGATTGGTGTCTGGGTGTATTTCATGCGCCAGATGCAGGGCGGTGCAGGTGGTCGCGGTGCCATGTCCTTCGGTAAATCACGGGC
>DATAHE010000520.1:0-4363 GCA_036263355.1 Steroidobacteraceae bacterium
TTGTTCGAATGCATTGGCCAGTGGCACCATGACATGTGCGACCCAGCCCGGCCCTTGATAACCTTGGTAACCTTGCGTGTGGCGGCTGATGGTCAGGTATTCACGCCCGCCAAAGCGAGTGATACGACCTTCATCTTCCCTCACCATTTCCAGTTTGGCGTGTAGCGGAACTTGCCACACATCACTACTGGCAATCACGTTGCCAGCATGATCCAGAAACGTAATGACGGACCAGTCGTTGGCACCAAGCAGTTTGCGGAAGATGGCCTGAGTTTCATCTTCAAAACGAAAACACAGGCATAGCACACCAAGGTTTCGTTGTTGCCCTTCAATGCGATAGGCATAAATCAGTCCTGTCTGATTACCTAGCAAGTCAGAGCTGTCATAGGCTTCAACATAGCCCGAGGTAGTGGTCAACGCTTTATTGATGATTGGGTCGTTGCTGTGTTGGATCGCAATGTGTTCGTCCAGTTGTGCGATGACATTGCCTTCGATGGAAAGCAGAACGATATTTCCATAGACAGAATACTTGGCGACGTATTCTTTCAGCCGCTTGCGAATCGCATTCACCTGCTGGCTGGTAACTTCAACACCGTTAGTTGCGGACTGCATAAACGCGACGATGTCATCATCCGTACTCAGAAAACCAATGTCGGCCGTGCGTTCGAACAAATTACGCACCATGATATCGATGGCAACCTGTGCCTTGGCGCGCATGTCGAAAATAGTTTTAAAAGCAGTCTCGGAAGAAAGTTGTTGTACCAGTTCACGCGATAGTGATTCAAATGCTTCGCGAGTCTGTCCGATGTTAGTGCCATCGCCACTCATCTGTGACAGCAATGAAAGACTGTCCCACACGTTCTGCAACGCGGCGAGACGCTGACTGTATGCAGCTACGGCGGGCATATGACGCAAAAACTGGTTCACGATGGCATCCAGAAAATTAAGTGCATTAGTTGTGGCGAGCTAATGGTGCTCGCTGTGGCCAATTTGTCGGCACGTGTTTGAACGCCTTGAGAATTTTGCCGACTGGACTCGCTCTTGCATGGTATTCGTGCAACAACTCGGTGCCGATATCGTAACTGCATCGGAATGTGGCAATTGATTGCCACAGCGTTGCCGCGTTACAGTTACAAATGGCAAAGCATTGCCGGTTCTGCAATTCAATCGTTCAATCCACTCGTTTATATAAGGGTAATGATCATGAAGAAGACCATGTTGATCTGCGGTGTGCTTTCCAGTCTGCTGCTTGGTGCGACGTTGCAAGCGGATACACCGCCAGCCGTTGCTTTGTCGCCATCACCGGCGGGTGCCGAAGTTTATTTTGTGGGTTTGAAAGATGGCGACACGCTTAGCAATCCGGTCGTGCTGCACTTTGGTTTGAAGGGCATGGGTGTTGCGCCTGCGGGTATCCAGGTGGAAAACACCGGGCATCATCATTTGTTCATCGATACTGATTTGCCGACCGATATGACCAAGCCTATTCCGGCGATGGCCGATAAGGTGATTCATTTTGGTAAAGGTCAGACTGAAACAACATTGTCGTTGTCGCCTGGTAAACACACGGTGCAACTGGTGCTGGGTGATTACACGCACACGCCGAACAATCCGCCAGTGATCTCGAAGAAGATCACGATTAATGTGAAGTAAGCACGTGCTTACACTTGATGCCTGCACCAATGATGGTGCGGGCATGTGAAGTTTGTGTCTCGATGGTTAGTAGCAAAGAAGGATGTAGCTCTCGCTCTGTTACTGTCAGTATTTATTCAAAAGCGTCATGATTACATCCATGTAGGCTCTGCAAAAAAAACTCCTGTTTTTGACAGTTTTGAATAGATACTGACAATGACAAAGCTTAGTTCGCTTTAGCGTTTGATGGGGTACTAGACTCGCTGATGTGAAAACGCCAACACTTCATCGATGTGCTTTGCGCCGACTGCGCACATCACAAGTCGCTCAAAGCCGAGGGCAACCCCAGAACAATCAGGTAGGCCTTCTGCAAGTGCAGTAAGGAAAAATTCGTCAACAACATTAACCGGTAAGCCGCGTTGCGTACGTTGGGCATTGTCGGCATCGAAGCGTGCGCGTTGTTCGTTCGCGTCACTTAGTTCATGGAAGCCATTGGCGATTTCCAGTCCATCGAGATAGGCTTCAAAGCGTGAAGCCACTTTGCCTCGTATACGTGCTAACGAGGCTTGTGACGCCGGATAGTCGTAGACGAAGATTAAATTGGTCATGCCCAGCTTGGGGCCGACCACCGTGCTCATGATCAGATCGAGCAGAGCGTCACGATCTTGCTTGATGCTCTTAGGCACGTCAACGCCATCGCGCGTAAGTGCACTGATTAATGTTTCGTTGCCGTCATCAAATGGATTAACTTGCGCGTGCGTCATGATGGCTTCTTCGTAACTGATGCGCTCGGCGCGATCAAGGCAACGTGACGGCAACATGCAGCCAATCAGCGCTTCGACATCTTCTATCAATTGGTGATGGTCATAGTTCAAGCGATACCATTCAATCATGGTGAATTCAGGATTGTGATACCGGCCTTGTTCGTTGTCGCGATACACACGACCGATCTGGTAGATATCACCACAACCTGCGGCAAGCAGGCGTTTCATTGCGTATTCGGGTGAGGTATGTAGCCACGCTGTATTGCCACACAGATTGGCCTGCACGCTCGCGAGATGAACATCGCTCACCGGATATCGTGATAGTGTAGGTGTTTCAACTTCAAGCGCGCGCGTGGCTGAAAAATATTGCCTTGCCGATTGCAGCATCTCGGCGCGACGCTCTAACGTGGTAAAGGTCGCACCCGGTCGCCAGTGTTGCTGCTTATCCTTCATGATCCCGGTTGATTGCGCAGTGTGCCAATGCGCTGACCAAGTGTAACCGTGCTGCCTGCTTGCAGCGTATTCGCCCATTGCACGCGGTTGGGTTCAACGACCAGGATCACTGTGGAACCCATGTTAAAACGTCCGGCTTCCACGCCTTTGTTCAGTTGAGTGCCGCGTCCTGTATCGATGCGCGCGATCACTTTCTTGCGTGGCACGGGGTTGATTTCACCAGCCCACACCGTCTCGATACTGCCTACAAACAATGCGCCGACAAAAGCCATGGCAAAGTTTGCGGGTGGTGACTCGAAGTCACAGATTACTCTTTCATTGCGTGCAAACAGATTGGGTAGTTGCTGTGCTGTGGCGGTGTTTACGCTGAACAAATCGCCGGGCACATAAATCGTGTCGCGCAACGTGCCGGCTAACGGCATGTGAATGCGATGATAGTTGTACGGTGCAAGATAGATACAGGTGAACTGGCCACCACGATAGCGTTGCGCTAGCTTGACGTCGCCGCCCAACAACGTCAGCAACGAATAATGATGATCCTTGGCCTGAATGATCAGATTGTCGTTGATATTGCCGATCTGACTGATGGTGCCATCGACTGGGCTTACCATTGCATCTGGCTCCGTTGCAATCGGTCGCGCTGATGACTTTAACTCGCGCGTGAAAAAAGCATTGAAGCTGTCGAAGGCATAAGGATCAGTTTGCACCGCCTCCTGCATGTTCACATTGAATTGACGCAGGAATATATCTAGCGTCCATTTCTTTAACAGCGGATTGCGTGATCGTGCCAGCGAATGCATCAATCGCGACAGACTGTGCTTTGGCAATAGTTTTTGAAGTGTCGTAAATAATCTGGCATTCACAATGCGTTCAACTTTTTCTTAGTGCATTGCCAGCGAGCGCAAATCGTTGGCAAGGTCAGTGGTTTGATAGGGTGGCGACACGACTGCGTACAGCTGCTGCTCGGGATTGATGATGAACAGCGATGCTGAATGATCAATGTTGTATCCGCCATCAGGCAAAGATTGAATTATGACGGGCACGCCAATCGCTTTGGTCAGTAACTTCACTTGCTCTTCGGTGCCAGTCCAGCCCTGAAAATCGGCGCTGAAGTAGTGAACGTAGCCTGCAAGCTTCTCCGGTGTGTCACGTTTGCTATCCACCGAAACGAAAACGAACTGTGGTTTCTGTACAGCCGGGATATCTGATAGCGCCTTCCATACTGCGGTCAGCTGCGTCAGCGTGGTGGGGCAAACATCCGGACATGATGTATAACCAAAAAACAGAACGCTCCAGCGGCCGCCTAAAGTTGCAGGTGTGACGGCGTTATTGTGAAAGTCCTGCATGGTGAAATTGGCCAAGGGGCGAGGCGGGCTAATGACGGTGCCGGTGTGCAATGCCGGTAGCGCATGCTGATTGGCCAAGATGACATTGGCAACCCACGCGCCAACAATGCCAGCGATCACGGCAATTAGTATGAATAGCTTGTACGAAGTTTTTGGTGGGCTTGCGGACAT
>DATAHE010000521.1:0-7074 GCA_036263355.1 Steroidobacteraceae bacterium
ATTTGCAGTTATAAATTGGTTATTGCGTCATCATTTGTGTGCATAAAGACATGACACATCGTGCTTTGCACCAGAATGCTTTGTGAATGATACTTTTTTCATCATTGTTGCAAATCATTTAAATGGCATCACACACTGCAAAATTGCTTGCTCATCCTGAACCACAGGCTCATTCGCTGTCGATACGTGCGCGTGCGGTTATCTTTGCAGATGATCACTCTCGCGCATTGCTGGATCAGATAGAGCGTGTTGCACCCACTGATGCCAATATCATGGTCATCGGTGAAACAGGAACGGGTAAGGAGCTGGTCGCGAAACATATTCATGAACTTAGCAAGCGTGCAGGTCCGTTCGTAGCAGTGAATTGCGGTGCATTAACGCAATCGATTGCAGAAGCGGAGTTGTTTGGACATCAGGCAGGCGCCTTTACTGGCGCAACGGAAACACGCGCGGGATGGTTTGAAGCGGCTAATGGCGGTACGTTATTTCTGGATGAAGTCGGCGACTTGCCCATGAGTTTGCAAGTGAAGTTGCTACGCGTATTGCAGGAACGCGAAGTGGTGCGAGTGGGTGCACGCAAAGCCATTCCGCTTAATGTCAGATTGATTGCAGCAACCAATATTGATTTGTCCAAAGCGGTAGCTGCTGGCAATTTCCGTTTGGATCTTTACTATCGTCTGAATGTGGTGAAGTTTGATCTGCCGCCACTACGACAACGACGTGGCGATATTCTTCCACTGGTGGAATACTTCATCAAAGTATATGCAGCGAGATTGAACATCAACGCTCCTGCAATTCACGCGGCTGCAAAGCAACAACTGTTGAACTACGCCTGGCCCGGTAACATACGTGAGCTGGAGAACGTCATTCATGTGGCGTTAATGACAGCCACAGATGAAGTGCTTCGTGCAGAAGATCTCAGGTTCTCAGCTATGCCATTGCTTTCAGGTTCTGATACAACCTCGAATGCTACTCCGATCGAAAATATTGAAACACAACTGGAACGGCTATTCAGTTCGCCTCCACCGAATCTGTTCGATAAGCTTGAAGAATTGATCGTCAAGCAGGCATTCGAGTATTGCAACAACAATCAGGTACACACGGCACGCATGCTAGGTATATCACGCAATATCCTTCGCACCTTGCTCAAACGATTTGGATTACTTGACGCAGATAGCATTGAAGGTGAGGGTGGTATCAGCGCTGTGGTTTCATCGCCTTAAGTTCTGAGTGCTCCCAGCATGAATTGCGCTTAAGCGCTCTTAATTTATTTTCCATGTTTTCATCGCACTTATTACATGGATGTAATAGCGCTTCTCAGCATCCCCGTTAAAGTTGAGCGTATTAAGAATAACGGTGCGGGGAAGTTGTGTTCCGATCACGCATGACAGCGGGACGCTCCATTGCGGCAGTTCTCATCGTAGTTGCGCATGGACTGCTAATGATTTTGATGGACCGAATGATTGGCTCTTCTACCAGAACAGTTGCTGGTGATCCGGTGACTTACATGGTCATCGTACCGGAGCAGAAAGCACGGCCAGTTCAGTCGACGGTGTCGGAGCCACGTTATCCAGTCGTTGGCAGACTTGCGATTACTAATCCCGAGATCCCATCCATATCGACAGGCGCGTCATCATTTGAAGAATCGCCTGCGATTGATCGGAATGAGGTAGTGGCGCGCGCTGCGCAAGAATACGTAAAGCAACATCCGGAACTACTGACACCATCAAGGCCCGAGAAGCCTCCATCGTTATTTAAAAACAATGACCATGCCCCGGAAAACGTAAGACAGTCAGGTGGCAAGATCGTGCAATGGCTCAATAGTACTTGCTATCTGACGATTCGTGATGGCGAACTGGATACGGGTCCACCTTACAACGGCGCACGAATACAAAAGACCTGCATCCTGTCAAAGCCAGACGGTGAAAAGCTTGATCATTTGAAACCGGAATATCTCAAGAAACCAGTTGAAGATATCTGTCCCAAGGACATGGCAGGTTGCGATCACAAGAAGTGATCGCAACTAGCATATGAATGCTTTTATGCTTCGTTCGGAACGATGGTTAACTCAACGCGACGATTCTGTTGCCGACCTTGTGCAGTGGCGTTCGATGCAACAGGATGAGCGGCGCCATCACCCACAATGATAAAGCGTTTTGAATTGAGCCCACGGCCGCTCAAGTAATTTGCCACCGTTGAGGCACGTCGTTCGGATAAGCCTTGATTCAGTTGTACGCTGCCGGTGTTGTCGGTGTGACCTGCCACCTCCACAACGGTCTTGTCGTATTCTTTTAATACCAATGCCACAGAATCCAGCACAGCAAAGAACTGCTGATTCAGATCCGCGCTGTTGGATTCAAAGGTGATATTGCCAGGAAGGTTCAAGGTAATGTCATTGCCGTTGCGCGTAACACTGACGCCCGTTCCCTGCAGGCGTTGACGCAATTTTGCCTCCTGCACATCCATGTAATAACCAGCGCCACCTCCGGCAATGGAACCGATGCCAGCACCAATCAGGGCGTTCTGCAACTTATCGCCATGCGTAAGCAAGCCAGCAACGGCTCCAACGGCAGCTCCAATGCCTGCGCCTTTTGCGGCTTTGGAGGTCTGCTGCTCCTGTGTGTAGGGATTGACGGTGCTGCATGCGGTCAAAGCAAACAGCAGTAGCGAAATTATGATTGGCTTGGTTGATTTCATCTCTCGTCTCCGGGTTGTTCCTGGACAAATTTGACGCGCAAATAATAGGTCCGATATCTCGTTGCACCAACGCGTCGCGCTGCAGTGACAGTCGTGAAATTATTCAGCGGCGCAACAACAACGCCTACGCTTTAGCTCCCACAAACCGTGTAGGCCGGTTAGAATCTTTACATTCCGCATCCCCTACAGCCCTTTGGCATTTACTTGGACAGAACTGAATGATTCTTTACCCGCACCTGAAGAACTTTTTAGGATTTCATTCCCTTCACATCGTGTTGCTTGCATCGTTGTTGCTGATGACTGGCGGATGTGTGTCAACCAGTACCGACGTTCGTAGCTGGATTGATGACCAGACTGCCGTTTCGGCAACAGCACAGATTCGACCTTTGTCCTTCAGCCGTAACGATATTCAGAACGGCGTTAGCATCGTTAATTATGCGGACGTTGGTGCGTTTGAGGTAAATGAAGCAGGACGGCGCAGCTATTATCTGAGTGTGCTGGACTGGAGTATCGTGACCAAAGTGATGACCGCGAACTCCAGAACGGTGGATGATTTTTCTACGCTGACAATTCATGCCGACGATCAGTCCATTTCATTGAGGAGATTTACGCAGGACCATGCGATGCTGAAGTTGACTGCAGATGTCTTTCAGAAGCGTCTGGCTTCAGTTAATCAGAATTACTACGATGTCTCTATTGATCAGCTAATGACGATTGCACACGCAAAGAAGCTACGCCTTACAGCTGGCAATCAGAATACTGGCGATACGTTTTATCTATCAGCCAGTGGAGAGAAGAACTCGAGCCTGACTACGTTTGCAGAGGAAGTGTCGCGAACTGCAAGTCTCGCCAGGCCTGCATCGGGTCGATAATTGATTTAACTTCATAGCAAAATTTGGTGATGGACTTTGCGATGATCTTTGCAATCACCGCGAGCACTTCTCCCAACAACACTTGATGTGATCTCAGCTCTTTTGCGCAGGTTCTGCCGGTGATGCTATGCTGGTTGCTCATGCATGGGGATAATTTATGAAAATTCTATTCATTGGTGGCACGGGCAATATCAGTACCAGCACCAGTCGTCTGTGCATTCAGAAAGGCTGGGATCTATGGTTGCTTAACCGCAGTGGTGTGCGATCTTTAACCGGTGCACAAAGCTTGCAACTGGATATCAATTCACCACAGGCCGGATCTCAACTCGCAAAGCACGAATGGGATGTGGTGGTGAACTGGATTGCGTTCAATGCTGCGGATGTGGATCGCGATATCAAGTTGTTCAAGGGACGGACAAACCAATACATCTACATCAGCTCTGCCAGTTGTTACAAGAAACCGGGGCCGACTCCTTATATAACGGAGCGAACACCGCTAGAGAATCCGCATTGGCAATACTCGCGAGACAAGATTGGGGGCGAGCAGCGATTAATCAATGAACCCGATTTTCCGTACACCATCGTTCGCCCCAGTCACACTTACAGCACGGTGATTCCCATCACGATTGGTGGCTGGACGGAATACACCACGGTGGATCGCATCAAGAAAGGATTACCTATCGTTGTGCAAGGTGATGGATATTCATTATGGACCTTGACTCACGCAGACGATTTCGCAAAAGGCTTTGTTGGACTGTTTGGTAACAAGAAAGCGATGCGCGACGATTTTCATATCACATCGGATGAATTTTTAAGCTGGAATGAAATCTATCAATACGTTGCAGCGGCGGTGGGCAAACGTGCTGACATCGTTCACGTCACTTCTGATGCCATCTGCAAGCTCGATCCCGAGTACACGGGTACCTTGCTCGGTGATAAATCCATCAGTTCTTTATTCGATAACAGCAAGATCAAGTTGCTCGTTCCTGACTTTAAGGCGACGATCCCTTTTGCTGAGGGCATCAAAAGAACCATTGCCGAGTTCGAAGCCAATCCTGCGAAACAATTTGTGAATCCTGAGACGAATGAGTTTATTGAGCAGTTGATCGCGAATGTTCGATGATAGCCTGCGATCAGGCTCCAGTAGGCGCGCACATCTCCAACCGGAAGGTACTGCCAGATACAGGTGTTTGTTCCAGCGTTGATCAACAATAATCATCGCAATCTTGACCACGTAGTTTTGATGCTTCTTCGATCGCGCTGAATGTTGTTTCGGCTGGTTTGAATGGGGTAATTGTGCAGTCCTCCAGGATTTAGCGGCATTCCGGGCCCTCCGCTCGTCATCCGGTTTCGCCGCTGGCCACTTTAGCCGACCGCTCCCACGAATTCCGGCCTGCCAATCAGTGTCGTCGCTAACCTGCGTCCATTCCAAACACAGGAGAGCAGCATGAAGTTACCAAGCAAATCGACTTTTTGTAACCCGGTATTTCGCTGGTTTGCTATTGGCATCGCCATCGGGATGGCTATGTCAGCATCCAGCAAATCGAGGGCGGAAACGTTTGAAGGATTGGATGTGAAGGTCACGGGCAAAGGTTCGCCCATGGTATTTATTCCAGGATTGAATAGCGCATCGGAAGTTTTCACGGAGACTTGCGACGCGGTAAAGAAAGAACACACATGCCACCTGCTGCAGCTGCCAGGATTCGCAGGCCAGCCATCGCTCGAAAGTGCGAATAGTGACTTTCTCAATACTATGCGTGACAGCGTGATTCACTACATCGATAGCAAGAAGCTGAAACATGTGGCGCTGGTGGGTCACAGTCTGGGTGGTACCTTAAGTTTGATGATTGCGATCAAGGCGCCACAGCTGGTTGACAAACTAGTGATCATCGACGCGCTGCCGTTCTATGCAGCGGTACAGAATCCTGCGACCACTGCGGATGCCATGCGACCCGTTGCTGCCTCCATTCGCAATGCGATGAAGGAGCAGGCGCAGGATGCCTATCGTCAAAGCGCTGTTAATAATCTGCAGGGCATGACAAATAATCCTGCACGCATGCCGACGCTGATCAAGTGGCTGGATGGTAGCGATCGCAATACCACTGCGCAGGCCATGTACGACATGATGACCACTGATTTGCGCCAGCCGATTGCCGCCATTCAACAGCCGATACTGGTGCTGGGCGCATGGGCCGCATACAAGCAATATGGTTCGACGAAGGAAAGCACCAAGGCCGTATATGCGGCACAATACGCGCAGGCAAAGAACGTTACTGTGGAAATGGCGGACACCAGCTATCACTTTATCTCCTGGGATGAGCCACAATGGCTGGTTGAGCAAATCAGAACCTTTACAAAATAACCATGACTGAATCCACTTCAACGCGCCAGTACTATCTGGCGCAGTTTTTTTTCTGGAGCGCGTACTTTCTGTTGAACATGGTGTTCGTGAAAGTCAGTGTGCAGTGGCATCCGATTTACCTGGTTATCTTTCTGATGCTGTCACTGCTGCTATTTTTAGCTACTCATGCGTTAAGGTGGATATACAAGAAAAAAGGATATGCATGGTCGCTGCGAAAAACCATACTGAACTTGGTCTGGGCGCTGCCTGTCACCGCTGTGTTGATACAGTGGTTGTTATTCACATTAATCTTCATCGTGATCAACATGTTTGCGATTGACGCAACCGGAGCGCAACGCAGTACGGTTGGCGGGTTTATTACCTATGTGATGAACACGTGGATCATGCTGGTGCTGTGGTGCACCGTGTACTTGTTCAGGGTTGAATTCAGAAAAAGACGCGAAGCCGAAGTGGCACACTGGAAATTGCAAAGTGAAGTGAAAGAAGCCGAACTGCAGTTTCTGCGCAGCCAGATCAACTCGCACTTTCTGTTCAACGCATTAAATAACTTGCGCTCGTTGATTCGCGAAGACGCTGAACGGGCGCGCGCAGGCTTGAACGATCTTGCTGCTTTGTTGCGTGGTCTTTTACATGTTGACCCCAGCAAGAAAGTGAAACTGAAAGACGAGATGGAGTGGGTAAAGGGCTATCTGGCACTTGAAGCGCTGCAATTCGAAAACCGCCTTCGTACTGAATTCAATATCGATGAAAAACTGTTGAATCAGGAACTACCGCCGCTGATTTTGCAGACGCTGGTAGAAAACGCCATCAAACATGGCATTGCGGCGCGCCGCGACGGTGGTGTAGTTGGCATCAGCGCAAAATCGATCGGCGATAAAACGTGGCAATTGATCGTTACCAATCCGGGTGCAGAACACGCCGGTACACATCAAGGTAATGGCATTGGCCTCAAGAATACTAGACAACGTCTGTCAATCGCCTATGGAGATCAGGCCTCGCTTACTTTGAATGTCGGTGATGTCGTCACCGCTATCGTAGAATTGCCGCTATGAAGACTTTAATCGTTGATGATTCGCGACTGGCACGCGCTGAGTTGATTGACCTTCTCAAATCGCATTCAGATATCAACATCGTGGCCGAAGC
>DATAHE010000522.1:0-6799 GCA_036263355.1 Steroidobacteraceae bacterium
GCAATGAAAAAATAGCACTCGTATTGGTATTGCAGATCAACCCAGTTCTTGAGCGCTCCGTGATAGTTACCCAGGTGCAGCTCACCCGAAGGTCTCATGCCAGACAGGACGCGGTTATTGGTTGTGGTAGATGACAATGCTTTACCCCCTGACCTCCGTGAACTTATCAGGTTCGTGGGAGGGCAAATCAGTTCCTTAAAAATTTAGCGGGCGATTATAGAGGTTCATTTCAGTATCGGCACGATCAATCTCATGTCGCGCCTAACAACTTGAAACTACTGGCTCTTTACCCAACTGCTCATTGGAAAGGACTGGGGTCGCCCTTACCCTGGCGTACCACCACCGGCGCAGCGCCTTCAAGGTCGATCACGGTGGTCGGCTCCACTCCGCAATGCCCACCATCCAGCACTGCGTCCACCACATGCTTCAGTCGCTCATGGATCTCATGGCCATCCACCATCGGAAATTCATCTCCGGGAAGTAATAAAGTGGACGTCATCAGTGGTTCGTTCAATTCCGCCAACAATGCCAGCGGCACAGCATGATCCGGTACCCGGATGCCAATGGTCCGACGTCGCTCGTGTTGTAGCCGCTTCGGAGTTTCCCGCGTCGCAGCGAGAATGAAGGTGTACGGACCAGGAGTGTGCGCGCGCAGCCAGCGATACTGCTGATTATTCACGCGTGCGTAGGTGGCGATTTCCGAAAGATCGCGACACACCAATGTGAACTGATGATGTTTGTCAGTCTGGCGGATACGGGCAATTCGCTCCATTGCATCCTTATCGCCGATGTGACATCCCAGTGCATAGCAGGAGTCGGTGGGATACACCACGACGCCACCGTCACGCACAATCTGCACTGCCTGACGAATCAAGCGTGCATGCGGGTTCTTGTTGTGAATTTCTAAATATACAGCGCTCATTCTTTATTGACTTGGCTGAACTGTCTGTCATCCCGAACGTGCTTGCCCGCACCGGGAATCGCGTATGATACGCAACCTTTCTGCCCATCTCGTCCGTCACATGCAATTATTTTTTGATTTTTTACCCGTTGTCGCCTTCCTTGTCGCCTACAAGCTGGGCGGCATCTACACGGCCACTGCAACATTGATGGTAGCGATGGTTGCACTGTGTGGCATCACCTGGATTCGCGCTCGCAAGGTAAGTGGTCTGATGTTGACGGGCACTGTCATCGCACTCGTCGCGGGCACCTTAACGCTGGTGCTGCGCAACCCTGATTTCATCAAGTGGAAACTGACCTTGCTGGATGGCGCATTCGCTATTGCCTTTCTTGTCGCGCCATACGTCACCGGTAAAACATTGGTGGAAAGAGTTATGGGAAGCAACATCACCCTTGAACCATCACAATGGCGCACACTCAATGCCATGTGGGTGGGCTTCTTTCTTTTTATTGCCGTATTGAATATCTATGTGATGTATCACTTTAGCGAAGCCGCATGGGTAAACTTCAAGGCTTACGGCACCATCGGCTTGACGCTGGTTTTTGTGTTGATACAGGCGTTATGGATGGCCAACAAATTACCGAAAGAACAGCCGCAAGCTGCATCGACCGGCAATCACAACGACGATCAGCAGATTAATGGCTCTTAATCCATGACTAATTCTCGCTATGACATGATCTGCGAGCGTTTGACTGCAACACTTGCACCCGAGTCCATGCAGCTGCAAGACGACAGTCATCTGCATGCAGGTCACGCAGGTGCAAAGAGCGGTGGCCACTATACGTTACGAATTGTTTCGACCAGATTTGCAGGCATGCGCTCAGTTGCTCGACATCAACTGGTGTATCGCAGTCTGGGAGAGCTGATGCAGACCGACATTCATGCGCTGAGCATAACGGCACTGACTCCAAATGAGGTGGCTCCCGATGAGCTGACATCCGACGAGCCAGCCTGATGAAGCAACATGATTTGGCAAAATAACTTCGTATAAATGACTACTGACTAAAATAGCTATAACACGTTAAAGTTTCGACCCGATTTCAGACCCACAATATTCCATACTCAACCATTAACCAGGACGATCATGAAAAACCGTTACGTACTCGCCATTGCTTTGGCCGCTATCGCCACCTCAGCATGTTCAAAGAATGCAGACAAGCCTGAACAGATCTTCGCCACTGTAAACGGCGAGAACATCACCACCAAGGAATTCGAGTCCATGGTCGGCATGATGTCCAATGGTCAGATCACTGCCGACAAGTTGACACCGGAACAGAAAAAGATGGTGGTTGATCGTTTGATCGTGATTCATGTCGCTGCAGCTGACGCGATGAAGCAAGGCCTGGACAAGCAGGATGAAACCGCGGCCAATCTTAAAATGGCACGTTTGAATGTATTGAGCGGCGCAGCCGTCAAGCAATACATGGATAAGATGACCGTCAGCGATGCAGAGCTGCAGAGCGAATACACTGCAAAGTACGGTCAGCCCACCAAGGAATTCAAAGCCAGCCACATTCTTGTGAAAACCGAAGAAGAAGCGAACGCAATCATTGCGAAGCTGAAGAAAGGCGCTGACTTTGCTGATCTTGCCAAGAAGAACTCGACTGATCCTGGTTCGGGCAAGAACGGCGGCGATCTGGGCTGGTTCCCCGGCAAGCAAATGGTTCCAGAATTCACTGCTGCGCTTGAAAAACTGGAAAAAGGCAAGATTACCGAAACGCCTGTGAAGTCCCAGTTTGGCTATCACATCATCAAGCTTGAAGATGTTCGTGAATCTGCTCCGCCAGCACTGGCCGACGTAAAAGCCCAGATCGAAAGCTCGTTGAAGCAAACGAAGTTCCAGAAATATCTGGAAGACCTGCGCACCAATGCCAAGGTTGAATTCAAGAGCGAATCATCCAGCTCGGCTGCCTCGCAAGCCAGTTCAGCCAGTAGCGCCGCCAAGTAAAGAATCTTCGGCTGATATCAAAGGCATCGATCAAATGATCGATGCCTTTTTTATTTTGTGTCTACGACTTGAAGGCAAAAGGTTTTAAACCGAGCGGAGCAAGATAGATTTCTCGCGTTGCGCGAAATGACCAATTGGGGACTAGTGGGCTCTATAACTTGATGCAACGATTCGCCGCTGCTGTCAATTCTAGCAACGCGAGAAATCTTGCTGTCGTGAAATGTGGCCGAAAAAATCCACTGTATCCGTGGCAATCACCTTTGAGTGCTCAAGAGCGAGTCAACTTCTCAACAACACTCTAAAGAAACGCGCCTACATTCAGTAATGTCAACACACCAAGAATGGCAAATATGATTGCTGCGATGATGTGAATCTTGCGAACGGGCACGCGCTTCATGATCCATTCACCAAACCACACTGCGGGCACATCAGCAATCATCATACCCAATGTTGTTCCAGCCACCACTGCAAACAAGTCATTGAATCGCGCTGCCAATGCAACCGTGGCAATTTGTGTTTTATCACCCATCTCTGCGAGAAAGAAAGTAATAGCCGTGGTCATGAACACGCCATAGCGTGAGGTCGATGGTGATGTATCGTCCAGCTTGTCTGGAATCAACATCCATACTGCCATGCCAAGGAACGACAGGCCCAGTATCCAGCGCAATCCATTTGTACCGATGACATGAGTCAGCCATCCACCAATCGCACCCGCACCAAGGTGATTGATCACGGTCGCAACAAAGATGCCGGCAACGATTGGCAATGGGCGGCGGAACTGTGTTGCCAGCAATAACGCCAGCAATTGTGTTTTATCGCCCATCTCCGAGAGCGCAACGATACCCGTCGAGACTAGAAATGCTTCCATCTATGTTACTGCGTGATGTTATTGCTAGCGCTTCTTCAATGCCTGCGCCAACGCTTCTGCCATCAAACCACTGCCAACACTGGCAGCGTGTTCAGGAAGGCGTTGTGGCTTAGATGACGCCTGTGTTTTTGCACCACGTGGCGCAGAAAGATCGCGATTCGTATTAGAAGGAGCAGCAGCACGTGGCGCTGCTTCATCCAGTCGCATTGTCAACGCGACACGTTTGCGCTGCACATCCACCTCAAGCACTTTCACTTTCACCACTTCGCCAGCTTTTACCACTTCGCGCGGATCAGTAATGAATTTGGTGGACATCATGGAAATGTGCACCAGCCCATCTTGATGAACACCAATATCAACGAAGGCACCAAAGTTGGTGACATTGGTAATCACACCTTCGAGCACCATGCCGGGTTTAAGATCAGAAAGTTCTTCCACACCTTCTTTAAATTCGGCGGTCTTGAACTCGGGACGTGGATCGCGACCCGGCTTTTCCAGTTCTCGCAAGATATCTTTCACCGTTGGCAAACCAAATTTCTCATCGGTGTATTTCGCAGGATCAATACTACGCAGCAATGAACCATCACCCATCACCTGCTTGACGGGTTTGTTCAACGCCTCAAGCATACGTTCAACAACAGGATAGGCTTCTGGATGCACCGATGACGCATCGAGTGGATTTTCGCCATCCACCACGCGCAAGAATCCGGCAGCCTGCTCATAAGTCTTTGCGCCCAGACGCGGCACTTTCAGCAATGCCGCACGTGATGCGAATGCGCCGTTTTCATTGCGGTACTTCACCAGATTTTCTGCGATTGAAGAAGACAGACCGGATACTCGCGCCAGCAATGCTGGAGACGCGGTGTTTACATCAACGCCTACTGCGTTCACGCAATCTTCCACCACGGCATCCAATGAGCGTGCCAGTTTGGTTTGACTGACATCATGCTGATACTGACCGACGCCGATTGATTTCGGATCTATCTTCACCAGTTCTGCCAATGGGTCCTGCAAACGCCGTGCGATGGACACCGCCCCACGCAAACTCACATCCAGGTCAGGCAGTTCTTTTGACGCTAATTCAGAAGCCGAATACACCGATGCGCCCGCTTCAGACACAACCAGCTTGGTGAGCTTCAGCTCCGGCATTTTTTTCATCAGCTCAGTCGCCAGCTTGTCGGTTTCGCGCGAGGCCGTGCCATTGCCAATGCTGATCAAATCCACTTTGTGCTTCATGCATAGCACCGCAAGGGTATGCAGCGAACCAGCCCAGTCATTCTTGGGTTGATGTGGATAAATTGTATCCGTGTCCAGCACCTTGCCTGTACGATCGACAATCGCCACTTTCACGCCGGTGCGAATGCCCGGATCAAGGCCCATCGTGACATGCTGACCCGCTGGCGCTGCTAACAAGAGATCGTGAAGATTCCGTGCGAACACACGAATCGCCTCTTCTTCTGCCTTCTCACGCAATGCAGTGAACAACTCGCTTTCAATTTGCCAGGACACTTTAACTTGCCATGTCCACTTCACGGTTTGTTGCAACCATGCATCTGCGGCACGGCCCTTATTACTGACACTAAATCGTGCGGCGATTTTACCTTCACACGGATGCACGAATGTCGCCGGAATATCTGTCGCAAGCTCTTCGGGCAACTTCAGCGAAAGACGTAAAAACTCCTCTGTGCGGCCACGGAACAAAGCCAAAGCACGGTGTGATGGAATATTCTTGATGGCTTCGCTGTAGTCAAAATAATCACGGAACTTCGCACCTTCAACTTCCTTACCCTCAGCGACTTTGGAAACCAGTATTCCCTGCTGCTGCATGTGTTCACGCAAATTGCCAAGCAATGTCGCGTCCTCGGCAAACTGCTCCATCAGAATTTGTCGCGCCCCTTCCAATGCGGCCTTGGTATCAGCAACGCCGGGGTTCTTGTCACCTTGATCGTTGGTGAATTCCGGCTTCAGATACTTCGCGGCTTCTACTTCAGGCTCAAGCAACGGATTACCTAACAAATCATTGGCAAGAACATCAAGCCCCGCTTCTCTTGCAATCTGCGCTTTGGTACGACGCTTTGGTTTGTAGGGCAGATAAAGATCTTCAAGTACTTGCTTGCTTTCTGCCTTTTCGATACTTGCTTTCAGCTCCGGTGTCAGTTTGCCTTGCTCTTCAATGCTTTTCAGAATCGCAGTGCGGCGTTCTTCAAGCTCGCGCAAATATAAAAGACGTTCTTGCAACGTGCGCAACTGTGAATCGTCCAGGCCCCCAGTGACTTCTTTACGATAGCGCGCGATAAACGGCACGGTTGCGCCTTCGTCCAACAGCGCCACCGCTGCGATGGTCTGCTTGACATTAACGGACAACTCCAACGCGATGCGCGCTTCAATCGGTAACAACATGCGAAGTATCAACCCGGATCAGAATGGTAAAGACGCACTATGCAGAAAGCGGCGTCGTGCAACAAGACTTGTGTTGCACACGGGAAACGTATACGCCACGCAGATTTTTTTAGTGATGTATTTCGACGCGCCGATCAGTCGGTACGCAATAGATACTTACCGGGCTTGCACGACCACGCAATGTGAGCGGCGGAAGTGCCTTTACTTTTAATTCTTCGCTGCCCTGCGCATCTAACGACATTTTCAATGAAGTGGAAAACAACACTTCACCTGCGCGAGCGCGCTGACTCAATCGGGCTGCTACATTCACGGTATCGCCGATCAGTGTGTAGCTCATGTGTTCGTCCGAACCGACGTTACCAGCGATAACTTCTCCCTCGTTAATCCCAATGCCCAAGCCTGTCTCAATCCCGTAACGTTCACGCCACTGCTCTGCCAATCCAGAAAACACGACCAGCATCTCCCGTGCGGCACGCACGGCACGCGCACCGCCATCATCCTGAGCGATGGGAACACCGAAGCCCACCATCAATGAGTCGCCCGCCATATTGAACACCGTGCCTTCGTGTCGGAAGGCAACAGCAGTCAAGGTACTGAAAAATTCATTGAGGAGTTCGAACAC
>DATAHE010000523.1:0-5000 GCA_036263355.1 Steroidobacteraceae bacterium
CCTCAACCACAGGACGCCGAAGCATGGGTGGAAAAAGCACTCAACGGAAATTTGACGCTCGCCAGCAGCCGCATATCAATGGATGCAGCGGCCTACGATCTCGGCACACTTAAGACAAGACGTTATCCATCGCTATCGCTGGGCGCGTCATACAACAATTCCAACGCATTTCATGATCTGGAAGTACGCGATGCTACGAATCGCTGGACTGGCACGGTTCTCTCTGTTGGCATCTCTGTTCCTATCTTTACAGGTGGCATGCTCACTTCGCAGGTACATCAAGGACAATATCAACTTGATGCCGCACGTCATACCGTGGAATTGATTACCCGACAAACAGACAGCAGTGCACGCGATGCTTATCTCGGCATGCAAAGCTATATTGCATTGGTGCAGGCGAACAAACAGGCACTGGAATCAGCAAGGCTTGCTGTTGATGCAACTGAAGCCGGTGTTGAAGTGGGTACTCGAACAACGATTGATGTACTTAATTCAAGAAAGTCCCTGCAGCTCGCTGAAGTGCAGTATCAACAGAGTCGCTATCAATACATCACCCAGATTATTGCCTTGAAGCAGATCACGGGTGAGTTAAGCCGTGTGGATCTGGAGCAGATTAATAGCTGGTTGACGAAGTAGTCCGAACCCTTCGACTTAGAAAGGATGTCGTGATTGGGAAATCACCTTACGTCACACAAATCGTGCTGGAAATCCGTGTAATAAAGCAAACTAAATCACAGTGGCATAGTTCCCAATAGATACTCAAAGGGAAAGCATGGTGTAATTGCTGGAAGCCTTGCCTTCTTTTCAGCAGGACGCGATATGCAACGAAATTCGAAATTCATCCTGTTTCTGGTGGCAGTGTATCTCCTGACTCTAATGTGGGGCCAGCTGCGACTACCAACCGCCACCATCGAGAGTTTAAGCGACTATCCTTCACTCAAAGCTGCGCCAAGTCTTTCGACTTCTAGTGAGAAACTAAAGATGTTGGCAATTCAGAAGTGGTACTTGAAACGTTCGATGAATATTGTAGAGGGCAATACTCCACCCCACATCTCAGTGGAAGTAACGTGGAATTTTGGCATTGCCGCTCGCGTGCACACCAGTTACTACAGTTCACCAACAGGAGCCGAAGGGTTGGATGGGCTGTATATCTGTATCTTTGGGGCATGGTTTCGTATCCATAGTTTTATGCATGTAATGGCATAGGTGGCGCTTGAAAATCAAACTTATAGTGATTGCGATACTCCTTCTGGCCGGATGTCATTCAACGCAAACGGAGGTAACCACCAATAAGAACAAGGAAGGTATGACCTCATACGTGAATGCTCATATAACTTCAGTGGCAGTTGGAACAGATAAAGTTCGATTTGTAACGGATGGCAGAATAATTCCGGCAACCCATCCCGTGCCAGCAAACGAGCCCTTCTTCATAAATATCGGTGAGCGACTTAGAACCGCACCAGATCACCACACGTCAACAGAGTTTGTATATAAGGGAATACGAGATGGCAGCGTGTTACTTGAATACGAACAAACATTTGACCACCGGTCCTTTGGCAAGAATTTAATCACCATAGATCGCGGTGAAGTTCTGGTCAGTCTTAAAACAGAATAGATTTCCTTAACCTTGTTCTGCAGAATCCAGAAGGGAATGCTCCTCGCGAGATGACGAACACGGACCAAAGTAGTATTCGCACGCTCCAGGAGCAGTCGCGGTTAAGATTCTGTGGCACTCACGACTAACCCACAGTCACCGGGAAGATTGAAGGGACCGGTAACACTCAAGGCTTATCACAAGTTATGCACCAGGATGCGACACAATGACCACTCGTAGTTGCATCTCACCTGAATGCATACCTTGCATTAATAGTGACGAGAAGTAGAAACAATCCCCCACCATCGCAGCCAACGCCGACAACTGCACATCGTCATTCCCGTGAAAACGGGATCGCGAAGCAGGATGCTGAAGCAATCATCGATCTTGGGTCGATGACCGTAAGACAAAACTGCACGACGCAGTTTGTAATCCAGTGGAATAGTGTTTTACTGGATACCCGCCTTCGCGGGTATGACTGGTGGGTAGTCAGGCGTCCTCGCACATATTGGCGAATGCATAATAATTACCGTCATCCTTAAGTCGAACTCAGGACGAATGATGTTTGTGTTCGACAAAATTGTAGGCTGGAATTGAATCCCAGCATCTTAAAAATCATGCTGGGATGTACTATGCTTTATCGCCAGCCTACGGCGAACCAGATCGTCGTAGCTATTCCTGATGCATCAACTTCGCAATCTGTGATCTATAAAATGCAAGTGTCTCAACAGGTCTAAACCGTGGTGTGAACCACGTGAAACATTCAATCAACGCACTTGCAGCAATAAACTCCGGCATATGACTCCAGATACGGATCGCACTTTCATAGATGAGAAATGCTTCTTCCTCTGCACTGATGATCAACTCCAGATCTGCCGCCCAAACTTCCAGACCCAGCACTGCTTCGTGCTTTACCGTCGTCGTAACATCAACAAATTGCACCAGACCGTAATCGAATTCATAAACATACTTTCGTGTTTCATTGCGAACGATAAGATGCATCGTCGCAGGTCGCTCGCCGCAATCCTGAAACTTCAAGTAGTACAGACCTTCCATCAGCTTTGGAGCGTAACCGCCAATGACAGCGCCGAGCGTTTCAGTAACAAATCGCTGCACCTCCTTCAGCCGTATATCACTGATGGATGTCTCCTGCGTCCAGGGCAGAAAGGGTTCAGCTACCTTCACAATGGATGCATCAAAGGTGCGATCTACTGCAGGCAATGCAGAAAAGATAGATGCCGAATCGACAGTCATGTTCTTTCCATTCAATGTAAAGCGCGATCCAGGTTCACCGCGCCACCACTGTATGGCAGGTATTAACGCCTTTGCTGCCTCTTCCAGCCAATGATTATCGACACTGAAGAAGCTGTGATTGTATTGATCGCGTTCGCTATCGAAGCACCATCCCTGCCCGCTGATCACAATACGTGATGGCTTCATCTTGTCCACGTACTCCATTGTCGTTCCCATCACGATAGTGCGTGACTTCTCCCAGGCGCTTGGGTCATCCACTAGCGGTTGACGTGGCTCGATAAAGTTGTTGGTCAGGTTGTCCAGCGTGCGGTTAGGGCAATGTTGCTCCAGCCAGGCAAAGACATCCGGATGCGAAACAGTATCGATGCACGTCAGAAAACTTGCACCGGAACTATCCTGCATCAACAATGCATACACATCGGGTTCCAGCGTGTTGTACAAGCCCGGAAGTGCCGTCACGCGGATATCATCGATCGTAAACGGATTCACCGCGTTATAGCGCTCAACCCGAAAGCCGAGTTCCTTGATTGCGCCCAGCATCGCCGCAGAAGAAAGATCAGAGATGTAAATCTTGCAGTGACGCGGCAAAGCATTTAACGTTTCCAGCGAAAAGTGATCGGCATGTTCATGTGAAATGATCGCGGCATCGAGTGACCCCATATGCGAAAAATCAAGTCTTCGCCTTGGCCACACCGGCAACCGATCCTTGCCGTTACCGATCGCTTCCAGAATAGGGTCCAGCAAAAAGCTTCTGCCCTCATCGCTTTCAATCAGCCAGCCTTGATGACCCAGAAACGTCACGCGCATACATCACTCCTCTGCATGTGGTTCATTCTGCAGACCATATGCACGCGGCGCAAACATAACTTTCTACTTTGGAACACGCATGACGAGCACATAGGGTGATCGACTTTTTTGACGTCTACATAAACCAACAAATAAATTTAGCCACGCCGCAGTCGCTACAAGGTGGGGTTACTCACGCGTGTTGGCGTCACACACGGTAGTCACAGATCGATTTCTAAATCAGGAGCTCACATGTCTGCATTGCTGAAGCATTCAAACTCACAATCGGCGAAATCGTCAATGATAGTTAAGCTGGCCGTCAGTTTTGCATTATCGACTACGCTGCTCATGTCAGCAGCGGAAGCAAAAACCTTTGATCTACAAACAGCCAGTGTGCAGGACATTCAAGAGGCTGTCGCTTCTGGAAAATTGAGTTACGAGAAGCTGGTAAAGCTTTATATCGCTCGCATCGAAGCCTATGACAAGAAAGGTCCGACACTGAACTCAGTCATCACGCTCAATGCCAAAGCCATTGAAACCGCGAAAGCGCTGGATGCAGAACGCAAGAGCAAAGGGCTTCGTTCACCATTGATGGGCATTCCGGTGCTAGCGAAAGACAACTACGACACGGCCGACATGCCAACCAGTGGTGGCAGCTGGGTATTGGCAAACTCTGTCCCTTATGAGGATGCACCAGCCATTAAACAATTACGGGACGCAGGTGCGATTATCCTGACGAAGATGAACATGGATGAGTTCGCGCATGGTGGCGTGGGCTATAGCTCACGTCTCGGTCAAACCAAGAATCCCCATGATCTGCGCCGAATTCCTAATGGTTCATCAGGTGGCACTGGCGCTGGTTTGGCTGCATGGTATGCGCCACTGGGTTTGGGTTCAGATACTGGTGGCTCCATTCGTGGTCCTTCTTCAGCTAACGGTATCGTTGGTATTAAACCTACCAATGGTTTGATCTCACGCACGGGCATCATGCCCTGTGTGTTGTCATTCGATACAGGCGGACCAATGGCTCGCACCGTGTATGACGCGGCGTTAGCTTTGGGTGTGATGACGGGCGTTGACCCCAAAGATCCACTCACCAGCACTAGTGCCGGTTTGTACTTCAAGGACTACACCACCTTCTTGAAGAAGGATGCGTTGAAAGGTGTTCGCATCGGTGTGATTCGTGATTTACAAGGTACCGATGCTGAAGTGGATCGTGTGTTCAACGAAAGTCTTGAAGAACTGAAGCAGCAAGGTGCCGTGCTCGTTGATAACCTGCACTGGCCAGCAGTTGCACAGCAGGTACGTACAGTGATCATGGACCCGATTCGTGCTGAAGTGAAAGATAATTACAAAGATTATCTTG
>DATAHE010000524.1:0-2414 GCA_036263355.1 Steroidobacteraceae bacterium
GATTGCAAATCATCACCGGAACCAGCAATGCGTAGTTCACCACGACCGGTGCCGGACCAGTTCGCGTCCACGCCCTTATCGCTACTAGCAGCAGTAAATGCGCCAGATGGACTGGCTTGAATGAAGGTGGTCATGCGTACACCAGCAACATCATCCTGCACATTGATGGTCCATGGTGCTACCACATGCTTGTCTGCATACAGCACCGATGCATCATGGCGATCTGCTGCGGCTTTCGGATCTTCAGACAGACGCAAAACAGTTTGTGAGGTGGTGTAATTCAAACCATAGCCGCGTTTGAACAACGCACCTTGTGGCTCATCGCCATTCTTGAACGTTACTGGCATGACGGTTTCGGGCCAGGAGAAACTGAGCTTGCCAGTGAAGTCAAAGTTCACTGCGCCATCAGCTTTTCGCAATAACACATCGGCGATACCTGCGCCTTCGCTGCCGGGTAACCATGCCGCAACAAAGGCATCAGCAGCATTCAAGTAACGATTCACCCACAGCGGTCGTCCAGAAAGAAACACGGCAACCACGGGAATCTTTGCTGCTTGCAGTTTGCGCAGCAGCTGCAGGTCACTGGATGTCGCGGAACCAAACTCCAGTGTTTCCTTATCGCCCTGATATTCGGCGTAAGGCATTTCACCAAAGACAACAATGGCAGCATCGGGCTTTTGTGAGTATTTGCCATCAGCACTCAACTGTACGGAGCCGCCAGCGGCTTTCACGGCAGATTCAATGCCTGAGTAAATACTCGTCGCGCCGGAAAAATCTTTGTTGCTGTTGTGCTTGCCCTGCCAGTCGATGGTCCAGCCGCCACATTGTTGCGCGATGCTGTCGGCAGCAGTGCCTGCTATCAGAATGCGTTGCTTCGGATTCAGCGGCAAGACACTGTTATTGTTTTTGAGCAGCACTAATGATTTGCGTACGGCTTCACGCGCTACTGCACGATGCTCCGCGCTGCCAATGATTTCGAAGTGACCGGCATCCACTCGCTTCGCGGGCAATGGACGTTCAAACATGCCGACCAATGCTTTTACGCGAAGGATGCGACGCACAGCATCGTCAATGCGTGACATGGGAATATCACCGGCTTGTACATGCGCAATGGTCGTGGCGTGAAAACGTCGCCAGTCTGTTGGCGGCATCACCATGTCGACGCCTGCATTAATGACCGCAGCGCAATCAAACTTGGTGCAGCCTGGAATTTCTTCATGCGCATTCCAGTCGCCGATGATGAAACCATTGAAGCCCATGCGGCCTTTTAATACATCCGTGAGCAATACCTGGTTGTCATGCATCTTGATGCCATGCCAGCCGTTGTACGAAGCCATGACCGTCAATGCGCCTGCCTGAATTGCAGGCAAGTAGCCGGCGGCGTGCACGCGTATAAATTCAGGTACGGATGACAAGTTGTCGAATTGATCGCGGCCCTGTTCGGTGCCGCCATCGCCAAGAAAATGTTTCGCAGATGCAATAGCGTGTCCTGGTGATGCGAAGTCTTTTGTATTCACTTCGCCTTGAATGCCCTTGATCATTGCGCTTGAATAGCTCGCGACCACAGAAGGCTCTTCCGAATAACTTTCATAAGTGCGGCCCCAGCGCGGATCACGCACCACGGCGAGTGTGGGTGCAAAGGTCCATTCAATACCGGTCGCGGTTACTTCATTCGCAGTAACCTGACCTATGCGCGTCATCAGCTCCGCATCATGCATCGCGCCCAGGCCAATGTTGTGTGGGAACAAGGTAGCTCCGCCCAGATGCGAATGGCCATGTACTGCATCAATGCCAAAGATAATGGGAATGGGGCGATGATTTGATTTGTACTCACTGGCCGCCACCGCATATTCATTCATCATCTTCAGCCATTCGGCTGGCGATGCGTGAATGTTGTCATTCGGTGCGGAGTCGCCACCGGCTTCGACTGAACCAATGGCAAAGGTGCCCAGTTCTTCGGGACGAATCGCACTACGATCTGCTTGCACCATCTGTGCAACTTTTTCTTCCAGCGTCATCTTTGACATCAATTCCGTGACGAAAGCTTCGACCTCGGGCTTGATCAACAGTTGTTGATTGTTGCGAGGCCAGTTGCCTGCACGCAGTTCATCAAGCAACGCGGCCCGTGTGGGTGCAGCAGCTGAGTCAGCATGGCATGCCAAACTCGCGAGCAGGGCAGAAGCTCCCATTGTTAATACAATGCGAAGCTGGCGAATCGATTTAACGGAATGGCTGTTCATGCGTAACTCTCGTCTTATAGGTTTTAACGCAAGGAATCGGATAGCAATTGAGCGACTGCATTTCAGACATCGGACTGTTAACGTCAACAACGCTAACAGTCATAAGCAAAGCTGAATGATTCGCGAATCAGCAAAAATCAACGAGGCGGGAGTCTAACCAAGTACGCTGCAAAT
>DATAHE010000525.1:0-5056 GCA_036263355.1 Steroidobacteraceae bacterium
CAGGCAATACAAGTTGCGCGACAGGCAAGCCGCCAGTGGCGATCCATAGATCAACCGCTTCAAGACCCGCAGATTTCATCGCGAGGCGTAGGTTTTCAAGCGGGGCACCATAGTTCACACCGTCGATCACGATGGGTTCACTAATATCCGCAAAACCGGCTGAATCCGTAAACAGCCAGCTGAAACGTCCCTGCTTACCATCGACAACAAATAGATACGCCCGATTGCCGCCGCCATTGGGGAAATCTTCTCCGACGCCCGCAAGTAGTCCGCCCGTAATCGGATCAGGATGCGGTGGCTCTGATAGCTCGATGGGATCATGCTGTTCCGGATTGTCCTTGGAATTGCCGCTGTGATTCCAGCGGATTACATACATGTCGATGCCCTTATCGAGAGTAATTTTTTCGCCGCCAATAACGGTGGTGCATCGCGATGCTGGTACGTGTTCGGCCTGTGCCTGAAGACAGGTTGTCAACGAACCAATGATGGGAGCTTTGGTCAGCGACGACCATGTCGCTGTATCAAACGAATGATCGAAATGACTATGACCCGTGAGTAGTAAATTCACGGACCGCTTGCCACCGAGAGAAGCCATCACTTGTTTCACCGCATTGATATCCGACTTGAACGGTTTGTGCGTGTTTTTTAAGCCGCCACCACCACCGTAAAAAATATCCTGCGGTACTCGAGTGAAATAGCCATCGGCCATGATGCGTTTATCGCCCACTTCAAAATACATATTGGCAATGGACATCCAGGTAAGGTCAACATGATCCGGTAAAGTTGCTTGAGCTTGTACACCGCAACACATCAACGCCAACAGCAACGTGCGAAGAATTTTCATGGCATCTCGTTATTTAAGTTCGGAACGCGTACCAATTAACCACGCAGACTCGTGCTTATTGAAACCGATTTTAGGATAGTAATTAACGGCCTTCGGCGCAGCCAGCAAGATAAGACTGGCGCGCTCATGCAAACGCGATTGCGTCTGCCGTATCAACTCTTTGCCAATTCCCTGATGCTGATACGCTTCATCCACGGCAAGGTCGGACAGATAACAACAGTAGACGAAGTCAGTGACTGAACGCGCAACACCAACCAGCTTTTCGCTATCCCACGCTGTGCAAATAAGATTGGCGTTCTTAAGCATATCCCCAATGCGCGGGACATCATCCACCGGACGGCGCACACCCAACGTAGAGCGATTAAGTACGTCGATAAACTGCTCGGCGGTGATGGCGCGGTCGGTGCTGTAGGTGATCATGATTTAGAGTCGCTTCGCGACTTTCCCTGAAATTAGTTTCATTTCGTTACAAACAAAATCGAAACGCCAAGAGGAAGATGGGAACCCTGTATCGAAGGAGAGTAAGCGCTCGCGATGCGAGCTCCCTGAGTTCATTTACTTTTTCTTTGCCAATCCAAAGAAAAAGTAAAACAAAAAGAAAGATTGGTGGGCGCGACCGGGTTCGAACCTGTGACCCCTACCATGTCAAGGTAGTGCTCTACCGCTGAGCTACGCGCCCTTCATCTCTGAAGGTACCGGCCGGGCCGGAAAAGGCGCGCAAGAATACCGTCGACAATCGCCACTGGCAAGAAAATCAGCCGCGACCACGATAAGGCTGAACACCCTGCTCGGGAATCCACACATTTGCTGGCGGTTTGCCGGTTTGCCAGAACACATCAATCGGAATGCCGCCGCGCGGATACCAATATCCGCCGATTCGCAGCCAGCGTGGCTTGATCAAATCCACCAGCTTCAGGCCGATCGCAACTGTGCAATCCTCATGAAAAGCACCGTGGTTCCTGAATGACCCCAGGTAAAGCTTCAATGACTTGCTTTCGATCAACCAGCGGTTGGGCACATAGTCGATCATCAGGTGGGCAAAATCAGGCTGTCCCGTTATTGGGCATAAAGAAGTAAACTCAGGCGCCGTGAACCTTGCGAGATACAGTTGAGCAGCGTGCGGATTCGGAACTCGTTCGAGCTGCGCCTTCTCAGGCGACCCAGGGAGCGAGATATTCTGCCCCAACTGAGTCAGGGCATTGGTTTGCGGTGATTTCTTTCTTGATGAAGGCATTGCATTCAATCCCGTTAAGTGAAGCGCATAATGCCACGCGCCGTGGAGAATGAAAAACCATCATGAACAATGCGGATGACACTACCGCTTTGCAGACTCAGATTGCTCTGATGGAACAGTTGCAGGAGATGCTTCTCTACATGATTACGCACGAGCTACGTACGCCAGTCATGACCATCATGGGGTTCACTGACATCCTGCTCAGTGACTCGCAAAATGGAACAGGCCTTGCACAATCGCAGTCCCATCTGGAACGCATTCGCTCGGCAGCGCAACGTCAAAACGCGATTATCCAGGGGCTGCAACAGATCGCTTCGCTGCAGCGCCACCCGTTGGATCTCACGACCACGAATCTCAGCGAAGTCGTCAGCGCTGAACTCGTCAAAGTGCTTCCACAACAACATCGTTTTCAAACTCGCGTTAGTCAAGTCAGTTCGGCACAAGCTGACGCCAACATGACGAGCGCGGCACTGCATGCGTTGTTATCCATTCTGACAATGATTTCGCAGCGTGCTTCATTGCCCTCAATAGAATTCGGCGAAAAGGACAAAACTTATTACTTGCGTGCCAGCAGCGAGGGGTTTGATTCCGGCGCGGAGCATACGCTGCCCATGCTATTACGACGTCTACAGTCGGGAATCGACTTTCCTGGCGCTGGAATGAACCTGCTGATTGCCGCCACCATCGTTCATCGACACGGTGGCGACCTGCGGTTTTCCACAACGATAAATCAGACATTTACCTTTGAGTTCAATCTGCCGTAGTTCGTCCTACGCAGTCGGCACACATTGACACGGAAAAATTATCAGTTGTTAACATTCACATAGCGTGACAATCTTCCGTTATCTTTGTTCGATACTAATTACAGGGGCGATTCATGAAACACACAAAACCACTCGTTGCTCTTCTCGCGATACTGGCATCGGGATTGATAAGTACCGCTGAAGCACAAGCCCCCGGTGGAAATCCGGGCGGGCAGTCTGCTGGTGATCCAGCCGGATGGGGCAGCTCAAGGAACAATGGTGCAGCTCCAATTCAGGAACAGATGAAACAGCTGGGAGATTACTTGGACAAAGCAAAGGCCTTTAATCGCAAGGAACTGAAAGATGTCCCGATGAAAGAGGCTGTGATTAATCGTGTCAAGGAAGCTATCAATGCATTGAAATTGCCCTGCTCAATTAAGGATGCGGAATTAGTTGGTAACAACTCAGAAACAGTTAGCGGTAAAGTTTTTCAGACGAACCTTTATGAGGTCGCCTGTACCGAGAACACGGGATACTTTGTGAGCACGCGAGATCGCTACCGGAAGGACAAAGGCAAACTTGATGCGCCTACCGCTTCAACATCAAATGCCTATACCTGCTTTACGGCAGAAGGCCTGAAGAATGACGATGCAGCCAAAGGTATCAAGTCAGAGCTGTACTGCCAGCTCCCTGACAATGGTGGTGGCGACATCAAAGTGATGACTTCCAAAATACTGTCGTCCGTCGGGATAAATTGCAATGCCACCCAATTTCAGTGGTTTGGCACGAAGCCAGCCGAGCACAGCGAGATTGTTGAGGCTGCCTGTGATAACGGAAAGGGTTACCTACTTCAAACCGCGTTACCTGGTGGTAACGTTTCGCCATCATCACTGGACTGCGTTGAGGCGTCAAAGAAGGGGCTGGACTGTAAATTAACCAAAGTTGCAAAGCTGCCAACCCTTCAAACTTTCAAGGACTATCTGGCGACGACGGACGTGAAGTGCAAAGTGGACAATTTTGACCAGATCAAGGTACTCGGTAGGGAATCTACAAAACAGCGCTACATTGTTGAGTTCAAGTGCGCTCAACAGCCCAATGGCCTTGTTGCATTTGTTCCTCTTGAAGGAAATGCAAATAAATTTGAATCAATGGATTGCTCAGCGATCACGAAGTACGGTATTGCGTGCAAGCTAACCACAAAGAATTAATACGTAGACGAAGCTGTTTGTTATTGCAGCTTCGTCTATTCAAATAGCAGCGGGGATAATTATGTTGTCCAATAGAACATTCTTCAGTGTCGGTATCACATCAATCATTGCGATACTGTCGAGCTCTGCGTGTTCCGCCAAAGATACCAGCTCACCATTTCCAGTTGTGGGTGAGTTAAAACAATTCGATGCAGAGCTTGCCAAGGTAATTAAGTCAGGAACACCGATCCAGAAAATCTCCGAAGATAAGTTTCAGTGGTCCGAAGGCCCGGTTTGGGTTCCTGGCAATGCAAAAGAATCCGGCTACCTGTTAGCTGATGATGTTCCCAAGAACACCATGTACCGTTGGAGTGAGAAAGATGGACTTGCTGTATTCCTGCAACCATCCGGGCTGGAAAATCCTGATCCAAAAATTTTTCGCGAGCCGGGTGCCAATGGATTGTTTCTTGAATCACCGAACAGCATTCTTTCGGCGGACAGCGGTAATCGACAGATCACACGCATCGACTTAACGACCAAGAAAAAGACCGCAGTAGTCTCTACCTATCAAGGTAAAAAATTCAATAGCCCTAACGATGTCATTAAAAGCCGCAGTGGTGTTATCTATTTCACTGACCCTCCCTATGGCCTGAATGATTTCGACAAGTCCCCACCGGCGAAGGAATTATCTTTCAACGGTGTTTATCGTGTCGCAGCCGATGGCACTGTCTCGATCATCGATGACTCACTTTCATTTCCAAATGGTATTGCGCTTTCACCGGATGAGCACACGCTCTATGTAGCGGTATCGGACCCAACGAACCCTGTGTGGATGGCATACACGCTGGATGACAAAGGTATGGTGAAATCGCGACGCGAGTTTGCCAATGCCAAAGATTTAGTCGCTGCTGGTTTGCCAGGCCTGCCCGACGGGATGAAAGTTGCTAACGACGGACATATCTTCGCCGCTGCACCCGGCGGTATTCTGGTCATGAACGCCGCGGGTAAAAGACTTGGAATGATTTCGACCGGCACCAACGTTGCGAAT
>DATAHE010000526.1:0-12421 GCA_036263355.1 Steroidobacteraceae bacterium
CATGTGCTCAACAATCGTCACGTGCTGGCAGTGGCAGGCACTCATGGCAAAACCACCACGACCAGCATGCTCACCTGGATTCTTGAACACAGTGGACGCGAGCCCGGCTTTCTCGTCGGCGGCGTGCCCAGCAACTTTAACGTCACCGCTCGATTGGGCAATGGCAAATGCTTTGTGGTTGAAGCAGATGAATACGACACCGCGTTTTTTGATAAACGCGCCAAGTTTGTTCACTACCGGCCACGCACTGCGATTCTCAACAATCTGGAACACGACCACGCAGATATTTATCCCGATGTTGCTGCGATACAGAAGCAATTTCATTTATTGCTAAGAACGGTTCCCCGCAATGGCAGGCTGGTGGTCAATGCCGATGAAACGAACCTGCAACAAGTAATCGAGATGGGTTGCTGGACACCCGTAGTGAAGTTTTCTTCCACACAATCTTCCAGCGCAGATGATCAATGGTCCGCAGAGTTGCTGGGCCAGCAAGATGGTTCGCACTTTATCGTCAAGCAAGGCAACAAGGAACATGGCGAAGTGCAATGGAACATGATGGGTCGTCACAATGTATCGAATGCGCTGGCCTCCATCATTGCTGCTGATCATGTTGGCGTGACAATTACTGAATCTATTGCCGCGCTTAAAGTATTCGGTGGCGTGAAACGTCGTATGGAAGTGCGCGGCGTATTCAACAACATCACCGTGTACGATGACTTCGCACATCATCCCACCGCCATTGAGACCACCATGCAGGGTTTGCGACGCAAGATCGGTAATGCCAGGATCATTGCGGTACTGGAACCACGTTCCAACACCATGAAGTTGGGAACTCATCGCGAACCTTTAAAACAATCTCTCCATGATGCTCAGCAAGTGTGGCTGTACCAGGGCCCCGACGTGAAATGGGATGTGGACTCACTCGCGAATGAACTTGGCGCTCACTCTCAAGTCCACAAGAACATTGATGAAATGGTAAATGCTTTGGCGCCATCATTGAAGTCTGGCGATCACGTACTCATCATGTCCAACGGCGGCTTTGGTGGCATTCACGCCAAGCTGCTAGCGAAATTGAAAAGCGGAGCAACAGCATGACAACGAATATTTCCGGAAAAGTGATTGTCATCACTGGCGCCAGCAGCGGCCTTGGTGAAGCAACCGCGCGTCACCTTGCTGCGCAAGGTGCCACTGTTGCATTGGGCGCGCGCCGCGCTGAACGTATCAACGCGCTCAGCAAAGAGATCAATGATGCAGGCGGCAAATCACTGGCAATGGTTACGGATGTAACCAAGCCCGACGACGTAAAGAATCTTGTTGACGCGGCAGTCAAACAATTTGGCCGCGTGGATGTGATGTTGAATAATGCTGGCGTCATGCCCCAATCGCCACTGGAACGCTTGAAGATTGAGGAATGGGATCGCTTGATTGATGTCAATATCAAAGGCGTGCTGTATGGCATTGCCGCTGCGTTACCGCATATGAAGCAACAACAGTCCGGTCACATCATCAATGTATCTTCAGTCGCTGGTCACAAGGTTCGCGCGGGGTCGGTGGTATACGCCGCAACGAAGCATGCAGTACGTGCCCTGTCCGAAGGTTTGCGACTGGAAGTAAAGCCCTACAACATTCGCACGACCATTATTTCGCCGGGCGCAGTTGACACTGAGTTACCGAACAGCATTGTTGAGCCCGATATCTCGGCGAACATTCACAAGTTTTATGCAACGATGGCCATTCCGCCGGAATCATTTGCACGTGCCGTCGCGTTCGCGATTTGTCAGCCAGACGACATGGATGTGAATGAGATTGTATTCAGGCCGACGAAGCAGGAGTTTTAAACGTTTGCTCGCATGCACTGGCACTGCGCTCGTCGATATGTGAATTGACAATTCAACGTGAGTTTTTGGCACCATTCGTTAACGTACAGCGCAATATCGGTAAGGTGCGTGACACTTAAGGCTTGCTTCAAATAGTCCTACAATCGTAGTGCTTGTCGATACACTGGAGTCGCGTTTAAGTGAGTTTTTCCTGCACTATTTGCCAGTTATGCAAGGCGTCATGCATCATCTTTCTCAGTAGCATTCTCCGCTGATCGTCAGCGACGAAGGGAATCAATCTACACCCGAATCAATGTGTTCCTCGGGGTGAGTCGCTTGCAGATACTGTCCTGTCAATGTGTAATTCCTAATCCGGAATACGTCTCGTGAGCCTGACTGTTAGGAGATCAGAAAATGAGAGTAGCCACCAAAGCTTTTTCGCTCAATCAATCTGCGGCAGTGTGGACCTGTCTCGCGATGCTTCTCACGTCGTTTATGTCCATCGGCCTGACACACGCTTGCGAGGACGGTGATACGTTGAGCTGCAAGACTTATGACGGCAAAGCCGGCGTAAAGGTTTGCGTGCATTCGAAATGGTCGGGATGTAATGCCGTTACGAACGGCGGGAACGATGACGATGGTGGCAGCAGCACAACCACGGAACCGTTGTTGTGCCCGGCCGACAGAAAAATAGTGGAGATCTCGGGTATCGGTGATCAGAACGAGCGCGATCGTCAACGTGCCTGCTTCGTTAAATCCATCGGAATGAGCAACACCATCGTGCGTCTTGGCCCCGATGTCGACTTCGACTTTTCTGCGACCCATGATGTCACCGGTAAAATAGTAGAACTGTTTAATTATCCCGTGACTCTTGGTGCTTGCGTCACGATTGAGGGCGTCGCGCAATTAACAGGGACAGTAGCTTGTCCAGAAACTTTACCCGGTGGCGTTGTGGTTCCACCTCAGCCAACGGCACGATCACATAACGTCACATTAACGAAGCATGTAAAACACTTGCCACCACTTCTTCCACCGTTGCAAGCGCCTGAACCCGCGCGCACGTCGCGTTCGTTAGGGCCTATTTTGCGTTTTGGCAATCACACAGGATCATCGATTGAAGGCGCGACTGCGTTCTTGCAGATTGGATGTGACGCACAAGTAAATGGAAATGGCGACAAAATCCGTGGGTTCCGCATCTATGGTCCCACCTTTGAAGATCAACACGACAATAACTACGTTGGCGTTCGTGTCGCAAATTGTGTCGCAGCGGAAATAGAAAACATGGAAGTGGCTGGATGGGGCGGACAGGCAATTGAAGTGAATTTTTCAGCACTAGACAGCATACCAACTGGCTGGCCCAGTCCATTTTGGGTGCGTGTCCACCATAATTATCTGCACCATAACTTGCACACTTCTTATGACGGTCATTCAGCAGGCTATGGTGTAAACACCAGTAGGAATGCCTTTTCACTTATCTCCCAGAACCTTCTGGATTACAACAACCACGACCTTACCTCAGATGGCAACGCGGGCGGATATATCGCGCAACAGAACCTGGTGCTCAAGGGTGGCGGTTTGCATTCCACGGGTGCGTTTGGTTTTTACATGCATGTGTTCGACGTTCATGGGGACAACAGCTGCACGCCCGGCGGCGATCATAATTGTGGTAACGCGGCACGCTTCAATATGCTGGAAAATACTTTTCAGTATAAGAACTCCGATGATATCGGCATACGTGGCAAAGTCCGGGCTGAGTCATTCATTCAGCACAACATCTTTGCTCGTTCAAGCGAGCGTGCAGCGATCGATCTTTTCGATGATGCCGGAATTCACGTTGATCACAACAGCTACGATGTCGACACTTTTGGCCAATATGCGACGTGCGATTTCGATGGCGATGGCGTAGACGATTTGTTTTTGGCAACAGGTGTCACGTGGTGGTTTTCCAGTGCAGCACAATTTCCTTGGACATTTCTACGTGCGGATTCAAATTTGTCTGACGCTGTGGCATTAGGCGATTTCGATGGCGATAACCGTTGTGACGTATTGGAAGAAACACCGACGCAGAAAGGTATCTGGTATATCGCACGCTCAGGAAAGTCGTCGCTGGAACCGCTGGCAAAAGACGCCTACGGTCACGCCGCAGATTTTGGACATCCTTTGAATGAAGTAAGGTTTGGACGCTTTGATCCTTCAAAACGAGATCACCGCATCGGTGTCATCAGATCTATGACGCATGCTTTCTGGCGCAGTCCACAAGGAGAATGGTTTATTACTCCACTCGACAAAGTCGATTGGCAATACATCGGTGGATCAAGCTTTCCACTCAGTGATCTTAAGTTTGGAGATTTTGATGGCGATGGTGTCACTGACGTGCTGGCGGTGGAGTCTGGACATTGGGCCTATTCGAGTGCTGGCAGAAAACCATGGAAGCGATTGAATTCTGCGCTGGGTGAACCGGTTGGCAATCTCGTCGTTCTGAACACGGATACGGACGATAACAACGATGATCTACTTAAGCTGGAATTGCGCACGCTGCCCACCGATCCAGCACATCCGTCGCCTACATCGCTACACACCACCATAACCTGGTGGAGATCGCGCAATGGATCGGAACCGTGGGTGGCATGGAAACATGATGAATACACCTGCAATCCTCATGATCCCAACGTCGCGCTGCCGTGCGGGACATCCTATGCCGGGCATTTCGCGGCGATTCCAGGCAACCATGTAAAACCTGTTGATCCGAAACGAGCGGGCGCCGGTGTGCTTACCATTGATCCCTGGCGCGTAGGTCATTTCTACAACCCAGGCGAAGCTGTGAACGGGCGACCGGTGGAATGGACCAATGATTCAGCGCAATTTAGATATTGACAACTCACTTGCACAGCTGTGAATGAGATTGTCTTCAGACCGACAAGGCGGGAATTTTAGATGGAAGTAATGGGCTAACTTCCCAGGACTTTTATATGGAAGCGGACGAGGGCAATGGTTCTGATGAGCGCAAAATCATTTATCGGCGGAGTACGATTCGGTGACATGAATGCGACAATTCCGTTCGCAAGATTATTGATCAGCAATGGGAAGCTTTCACTCCGCTGCTTCAAAACGTTCGATCTTACTCCCAAAGAAGTTATCTGCGAGCCGATCGGAAAAATCCCTTTGCTCTATAGCGGAATTCAATTCCACCATATTCACGCTGATTATCCATGGCCTCTAATTTTCTGGTGCATTCGTAAAGGTCCGATTCTCGAATGTTTGCGAAAAGCAGGATTCGAATTACGATAAGAATTTACTATCGCCTTTCGATTGGAAATCGAGTTTTTGATTTCGCTATCGTTCCAGCGCCCAGATGTTACCCACAATCTCATATCGCTGATAAGCCAGATGCTTTCCGTCTGGGGAAGGAATAGCCCAACCGTCTTGCGATAAAGTCTCTGAGCGCAACACAGTCGCAGCGCCATCCAGTCCAACGTGTAGCAGATTAAACTGCGCGCCTTCCGACGTACACGTAGACACGTAGAAGCCGCTGGAGTTCGCGTTCCACACCAACGTACAAGATGGACCGGGTAGATCCACCTTTACTGTACTGTAATAGACCGGCGAGTGCTCCAGATCCAGAACACTGATGGTGTCGACTTGATTTTCACGATTAAGCAGAGCGATTCGTTTTCCGTCACGAGATAAATCCCACCTGCGTTGTGACGAACTAGCCTGCCAAACCAGATGTGCGAGTTGCTTGCCTCGCCCCTTCATAGGATCAAATTCATAAAAGACATAATCGTTCTGGCTGTACTCTGCCATCACACAGCGATCTGCACGGTATGCACAATGTAGTGCCAGGTTTGAATCATTACTCTTGTACATCACCTGCTCACTGTCATCATGCATTGATTTTCGATACAACGTCGCATGTAGTTCGGGATTCTGACCCTCCACAGTTACGTAGAATAGCCAATTGCGATCCGCAGACATCGTCGGCCGTAGAAGCTCGCGATTGCCCCTTGTAAGTGACGTAACACTATTGGAGCCAAGCTTCTGACTGAAAACATTAAAAGCGCCGTCACGATCCGACGTCATCAAAATAGTTTCGTCATCAATCCATTCGGCTGGAAGTTCGTTCGTTGCGGTATTGGTTAGCCGTTGTGGTTGATCAATGGCGGCACCATTATTTGATAGTGACGCAACATAAACGTCAGACTGTACCGCAGTCCTGGTCACCAGAATTTTGTTGCGATTACGAGTAGCGCTCAAGCTGCCTATTGCGGCTGTCGGAAAACTTGTTAGTAACACTGGCTTGGTATGCACCTTGGTATCCAGATTAATTTTCGATACCAGAACCTGATCACCTTGCGGCACCGCACCCACATATTGAACAAATAGAATTTCGTCATGATCCAGCGGGATAAAGCCGCCGACCTGAGTGTTTGACTCGAATACCGTATGGCTCTTCCGACTCACAATATCGTGTGCAGTGATCATCGAGTGATCTTCATCAGCATGTAGCAACAGCACATAGCGACCATCGACGGAGAAATATGCCGGTCCTGTCATCTCACCGTTATGTGTATCAGAGTAAATAAGCCGTGCGTTCCCGCCGTTGGCATCAGCTATCCACATTTGTTTGTTGTCATTACGCATAAACACAATATGCATTCCATCCGGTGAAGATGCGGCAATGGTACCGTCGCGTAAAATTAGCGTTGCCTCACCACTTAATACTGAGACATTCCACAATGACCGCTCTTCGGTACTGGGATCAACACAGCTGATCAACAGATGAACGCCGTCGGGAAACCATTCAACATCAACAGGAAGACTTCCTTCCGGGCCCGGTACTGCCAACGAATGCCACTCTATGACGTTTACATCACTAACAAACAACCTCGCTCCATCCGAAGAAGCGATCATATTGCCATTGGGAGAAATTATCGCCGTATTAAGGGATGACTTCTCAGAATTGCTGGTGAGTTGCGTAATTGTGTACACCCGCCTGGCGGCAAGCAGGCGATGAACACCAAGCCCCGCAATAACAAACACCGCAACACCAACTATGAACGCAACGATGACCGCAGTGCTCAATGAACTAAACCATTTCAAAGCACTTGTGGCATTTCCACTGGATACTGTACTTGGTTTGTCTGTGACGACCAACTGATCGATGGGGGCACTTACATGATCAGCGCCTGCTTCCTCTTCAACCGCTACTGGCCCAACAAACCGCAGACCACGATTTTTAATGGTCTCAATAAATCGATTTGGTTGTTTACTATCCAGTGCGCTGCGTATCACCGATATGTTGCGCCTCAACGCCCCGGGCTCTACCACCATGCCCGGCCACAAATGTGCGGTCAACTCCTCGTACGACACCACTTCGCCAGCGCGCTCTATCAGATAGATCAACGTATCAATTACTTTTGGTGGTAAATCAATGATGTCGCCACCGCGATAGAGCGTCCAGTTTTTGCAGTCCAGACGAAACTCGGCAAACAGGAAAACTTTTGGCATTGATGTGTCAGTTACTGGAATGTTGCAGCTGGTCGGCGGCTATTTAAATCCAACTATAGCCAGTCGGAGGCATTAATGAATGGTCGCTACATAAAGACAAACCATCATATAAGTGGTTATGTCATCCAGGAAGGGAAACCAAGCGCTAACCAGGTGAGGTTATAAATTGGTGATGACGGTATTCGTTGTGGTGGTCATTGGGTCGACCACAAAAATCTGTCTGCGAATACAACCGTCGCGTTAACCAAACAAATTGGATAGTTCCGATGTGCTTGCGAAACGTCCAGCTTCTTAACTCGCGCGACGACGCTAAAGAATAATGTTAACCGAACAACTGTCCTGCATCGCTGTTGATAGCGTACTGAGTGGGACTGCTCTAACTCAGCTGTTCTTCGCAGTTGATTGATCAACCCGATCATCCAAATTAATCCTACGAGGGGTAAAGAATGAAACATTCAGAAAGAAGGCTCTTTCAAAAGAGCTCGTTATTAAAACCGGCAGCGTGCATAACGTTAGCGCTGTCGGCCATATCAACTACTCAAATTGCGTCAGCGCATTGGGGCGCCAGCCCAGGTTCCGATATTGTTTGGTGCAATGGCGATGGAACTGATTATGCTCCCATCCCCGGCTTTCCTGCGGACACCAATCCATTTGGATTGGCCAATGGCAAGAACCCATCGGACTCTTGGGATCCTTGGATAGCCTATCTGGATTACTTGGCACTGGTGAAAAAGGATCCTTCAAAATATAGTCCCTTATCTAATCCGCCAAACCTTAGCAACATACTTGAGACTGATGTACGTAAAGGCGGCGGACCATCGATGGTCAACGATGTCTATGCCGTTCAGCTTAATTATTGGAACTCCATTGCGAATGGGACTATCAATGCTCAAGCACCGTTTGGGCACTCCGCCGGTCATTCTTGTCTAACCTACGCAGATATTGGCAGCGCCAACGCATTTGTATTCACAATTACTTATCCCGCAAGCGCTTCAACGGTGAATGCAAATGAAAGCAAATTTCATGCAGATCACCCTAATGACTTTCCGCAATTTGTACCTTTTTCGACGGGCTTTACCGCTGGCGGTCCAACGGGTTATGTGTCGGCGTACAAGGGCTGTAGCTGGGACGGCAATAGCTGCACGATGGGCTCTTCCATACCGAAAGGTAAGGATGCGAACGGCAAGCTTACCGTTCCTGCCAAGAGCACCGATATGAATGTTTTCCCAGTGCAGTTATCCAGCCTCAACAGAATCCCCACTACATGGACCATTGATGCTGACACTCGCTATGGTAATCCGTTCTTAAAGGATAAGACCCAACAAGCTTGGGATGCATCGTGGGACATTTGGTTTGATAAAACTGCGCATACAGATGAAGGTCAGGCGCCTTATGGTCCCGTGCGTGGCCAGAATGACGGCTTGGAAATCATGGTCTGGATGAACCACAATGGTAGCTATGTTGATGCAACGACGGACGGAACTCCTCATGAAGACCAAGCTGGCCTCATCCAGCCCGCCGGTCACCTTAGTGAACGCGTATTTATCGGGGGTACAATGTATGACGTGTGGGTTGGTCGCTTAAACAATCCTTATTTCGGTTACGAAACCGGTGAGGTACTTCAACCAAACCAAGTTCAAGGTGAGTGCAAAGGAACTTTAGGCCAGAACGGTGGTGGCACGACCTGTGGAACGGAGTGGAATGTGGTGTCCTTTGTTGCAACTAATACCCATGATCCACGAGGTAATAGTGACTATCGGAAAAATAGCGCATCCATCGATGCAAAGAACTTTACCGACTATATTATGGGCATTCAGGTTCCTAGAGGTCCCAATGGAAGTGACTGGAACATCGTGGCTACTTACAGGCCGAATAGCCGAGATTCACAAAAGAGATTGCAATGCCCAGCATCTGCCTTGCACACGGAAGCTAGTGCGACACCAGCACCTTGCTTAGACCAAAGCTGGTATCTGATGTCGATTCAAGCCGGGTTTGAAACATGGAAGGGTGGTAACGGTCTTACATCGAAGAACTTCACCGCGTATGCTCAACAACCAACATCGACAACAACACCTGGTGTCACTGTCAATCTGACTGTAAATGGCAAAGATTGGCAACAAGGGTATTGCAGAAATGTGATAGTGACCAACACGAATAATGTTCCAGTAACTTGGACGGCGTTGTTCGATCTCCCCTACACCAACAGTAAAATTTATCAGACTTGGACGCTCACCTACCAACAAATACGAAATTCAGTTGTTGCATCAGGCACTGATCCCAACTGGAACGTTGTATTAAAGGCTGGCCAAGTGCTAAACGTTGGCGGGTTCTGCGCAAGCATGTAACTGCTTCAACAGATCAGTTTCTGTGTAAATCGTTAACGATCAACATACGAACGTTGATGATTTTGCCCCGACATGAAAGTGTCGGGGCTTTTTTGTTGGCGCAATGCTTATTCAATGATCATTCATAGTCACAAGCAGGCGACTAAGTCTATCCATCATAAATAAATAACATTAGCCGAACAGCTTCGAGACCCACGAATTGTTATTGTCTTAACGTAAACGCGAGTAATCGTACGGCTCTCATCTCAACGGACCAATAGATATCTGAACGTACTGCTTTGTTGCTTACTGATGTACTCGCAAATCGGTAATCCCGGATGGAGATGCCGACAACAAATCATTCGGTGACGGAGCTCATCACAGTGCTGCGTTTTGGTAACTGACGTCCAAAGTAATTAACCCGGAGACATTAATGCGTTGTTTTAACCACTCTGCCTTGTCCACATTTCGTGTTATCTACTTTTCTCTGGCTTTAGTCTCATCACAAACACTGCTGGCGCAAACAGCCAACACGGGTTATGGCGCGAATGCACTGAAGTCAAATAACGGATCATATAATTCTGCCTTTGGTGATTCTGCGCTTTTCAGCAATACCTATGGCTTTGGTAACACAGCGTCCGGAGCCCAATCGCTGTACTCCAACACCGTCGGCAGCAGCAACACGGCCATTGGGCTCTTTACTCTTTATACCAACATCGATGGCTACTTCAACACAGCGGTGGGCACGGACGCGCTCTACTACAACACTAGCGGTTACAACAACACGGCCATCGGGGGATATGCACTTCTTCTCAACACGACTGGTTATGATAATACGGCGAGCGGAGTCAACGCGCTTTACTCAAACACCAACGGCTATGAAAACACAGCCACTGGGTCCCAAGCGCTTTACTCAAATACTATCGGACACACCAATACGGCCGGTGGATACCGTGCGCTTTTTGCAAATACGGAAGGCTGGGATAACGTAGCGAACGGCGTTGCAGCACTTTCCGCCAATGTCTATGGCAATCAAAATACCGCCAACGGAGCATATGCACTTCACAACAATGTTTCGGGTTGGGGGAACACAGCAACTGGAGATACAGCGCTTTATTACAACAACGCGAACACGAACACAGCCAACGGAGCAGCCGCGCTTATGTACACCACTACGGGAGAGGACAATACTGCTAGCGGCGCATATGCGCTCCTCTTAAATCAGAGCGGCTGGGGTAACACGGCCAGTGGGTTCCAATCGCTTTATAACAATATCTCCGGTCACAACAATGTTGCTATCGGTTTCAATGCTGGTCTAAATCTCAAAGGCAGCAACAATATCGATGTCGGAAATCAGGGTGACGGTGGCGACAACAATACCATACGTATTGGCGATGCCCAGAACAGAACGTTTATTGCTGGCATCTCAGGCATCAGATCCACTAGCGGTGTGCAGGTCTACATAAACTCTTATGGCCAGCTTGGCACTATCACTTCTTCGGAACGTTTCAAGAAAGACATCAAATCCATTGATGATGGGAGTGACAAGGTGTTGCAACTACGCCCAGTCTCATTCATCTACAAAGAAGATGAATCAAATCAATTGCAATACGGCTTGATCGCTGAAGAAGTTGCCAAAGTATATCCAGAGCTGGTGCAGTACGATCAGGAAGGTAAACCTTTCACGATCTATTATCACTTGCTCACCCCGCTGTTGCTCAGTGAGCTGCAAAAAGAACATAACAAAGTGAATTCTCAACAAGCTGAACTGCTCACTCTCAACCAGCAACTAGGCACACAGCGCACAGAGATGCTCGCGCTGATGCAGCAGATGCAATCAAAACATCAGATTGAGATGGCAGCGCTACAACAGAAATTAAGTGAACTGGTAGATGTCGTTCAAGCGAACCATATCAAAACGTCTCCTGGAAGAGTTGCAGCAACTTCCAACCGTTGATGCAACGCCGGGACAACAATCGTTCTTGTCTATTTAATTATCAGCAAAGGTTAATCACTCATGAAGAATTTGATATTGAAGTTAATTGGTCTTAAAACTCGCTTGCTTTGTGCAGGCTTTTTGCTAACCGGTTTTGCACTACCATCGTCGGCGATAACAATCTGGTACCACGCACGTTTCGATCTTCCGATAGTGCCAATCAGCAATGAGTGGACCTGCCCTTTTGCACAACCGAACGGTGCTTACGACTGGGCACACTTTTCTCCATTTTCGCCCGCACTGATAAACCTGCAAAGAAAAACCACCGGCAACTTCAGATGGGACAACGGACGTACATGGGCTTCGGGTATACGCATCGAAGTCCCTACCATGGCAAGAATTTCTGGCAACAATGGTTTTTATGATACCGGCGGCATGGGAAACAGAGCCGTGATACAGGCGATCTACGCGGCGTTCTTGAATCGGCATACGCCTTTATCAGGCATGTCAATCGATCCACGTGGTTCGTTGCTGGTCAATGATCTGATTCCTGCCATGTACAGCGACGACATCATGACATCGGTTATCAATCAAGTTCGTAGTGCAACCGGTATTGATGATGGCGGCTATGGAAGCGTTGAACAGCTTGCCGCAGGCCTTCAGGCTGGCAGTGGTTACTACTTGTCTTGTGCGCCAGGCGGTTTATTTGGCGCAGGCTCATCGCAAATTTATACCAGCATCGACTTTATGCCGAACATCAATATCTCGGGTTTTACGGACCTGCTACTTGATGGCACCGTCATGATTTTGCAGACCAACAAGCTGGTATGGAACTC
>DATAHE010000527.1:0-5029 GCA_036263355.1 Steroidobacteraceae bacterium
TTCGCTTCAGTGGCTGTTTCGGTGCCATTGCTGTGATTGATCACAGCAACATTCAGCAACACCTTGTTCTTGCTGCGCTCTATGCCGTAGGCGCGCGCGATTTCCGCTGTAAGCTGGTCGGTGCGTACCGCGTTGTAGTGCATCGCGTAGTCACCTGCAGTAACAAATGATTCCGCGCTGGGTTGGGCGGGTTGTATGCCTGCATTGGGCTGTTTGCTGCACGCGCCAAACAAAATTGTCAGTAAAGTAACTGTCAGAATCTTTCTGTTGATCGTTGCAGTCATGGTAATCACCTTCGGTGTAGGACAAGCAAGGGACCGGGCATGGTCAGCTTGATTGAGGTAAGGTCGCGGCGTTGCGCCACTATAAACCTTTCATCTTCGATGGCCAGCGTGGTTAAGCGCTACGCGGGAATAGAAGGGTAGACCTCACTACCTTACTTGCTGGCGATCAAGCCCAGCGTCGCAAGTTCTGCGGGAATGAGGCGCACATTTGCAATGCACAACGTCTTGTCACGTCCCAGTGCGCCTTGTAACACGGAGATCGAAGACTTGCTGGTTTCGAAACAGTCCGCCATGAAATCAATCAGCTCTGCATTGGCCTTGCCGTCTACGGGTGGCGCATGAATTTTTACTTTGAGACGGCCGCCATGTAGTCCAGCGATTGAATTCTGTTTTGCGCCGGGCTGAATGTGCAGTTGCAACAACAGCAATGGCCCATCCCAGCGAAACCAGCTCATTGAAATTGGATAAATGAATTTATATTGGAAGGATCAAACTGGAACCAACCATCTCAGCAAGCAAGATTTCCAGCGCCTTGATGGCAATGGCCGCAAAAGCAGCGGACAGATCCAGCCCGCCCAGCGGCGGGATCAGTCGGCGGAATGGCGTAAGGATGGGTGCTACCAGCGAGGACAATACACTGCCGACAGGGCTATATGCGTCCTGCGCCACCCAGCTAAGCAATGCATAGATCAGGATGGCATAGAAATAAAATTCCAGCACTTGTATGACGAGATCGTAGCAGGCAAACATCAACAATGGCTGATAGGCACTGAGTGGGTGACCGCGCAAAACCCATATCAATGCGGTGGAAGCCAGTTGCACGGCAATCAATGCAATTACTGCAGCGACATCGAGTCGTTGCAACGACGGAAAGATCTTGCGCAGTGGCAGAACAATCGGATTAGTAAACTGAATAACAAATCGGGAGACCGGATTGCGTGCATCGGCGCGACATAGCGGCAGCAGCACGCGCAGCAGGAAGGCGAGTAGTACTAACCGGAACAGGGAATAAACGATAAAGATTAGTGCGCTCATTGCTTACCGAGTTTGATGTTGCCAAGTACTAACAGTCGAACGAGCCAATCCTACAAGCTGCGCTATGCACCTGCAATTGCCTATATCGCGAGCTCGATGCTTACCGGGCAATGATCGCTACCCAGCACCTCGGCGTGAATGCTGGCAGCTTTGACAGCATTACGCAGTGACGCGGAGACGAGGACGTAATCGATTCTCCACCCTACGTTCCTGGCGCGTGAATTGGCGAAGTGGCTCCACCATGAATAGTGACCATTGCCCTGCGTAAAGATACGGAAGGTATCGACGAAACCCGCATCGACAAACTTTTGAAAGCCGGCACGCTCTTCGTTTGTGAAACCTTTCTTTCCCACGTTAGGTTTGGGGTTAGCCAGATCGAGCTCGGTATGTGCGACATTCAGATCGCCGCAGAAGACTACTGGTTTCTGTTTTTCCAGCAGCTTGCAATACGCGAGGAATGCAGGGTCCCAGTGCTGATGACGCAGATTCAGTCTGCCGAGATCATCCTTGGCGTTGGGTGTGTACACAGTGACGACAAAGAACTTGTCGAACTCTGCCGCAATCACACGACCTTCGTCAGAACTATCACCGAAGCCATCTGCAAACTGGTACTGCTTGTTGATCTCGTCCGGAAAGCCATTGATGACATTCAATGGCTTTGTTTTCGAAAAGATGGCCGTGCCGGAATAACCCTTCTTGGTCGCTGAATTCCAGTACTCATGGTAGCTGGCCAGATCTACTTCTACCTGACCGCGTTCTGCTTTGGTTTCCTGCAAGCAGAGAATGTCAGGCTGATGCTTTTCCAGAAATGGATAGAAGAAGTCTTTCTTCAAGACTGCACGGATGCCGTTGACGTTCCAAGAATAAATCTTCATATCAATCGCCCAATTTCTGTTTCAATTCATCCAGCTCTTTTCTTAACGCCGCAACCTGTCGTTCCAGTTGCTCCATACGATCACTCGATGAAGCGGTGCGAGATATGGATACTGCTTCCATCACCACGGTTTCCGCATATTCCGCATTGCCACTGAACAGATGCCGATAGCGATGCTCACGACGATTGGGCTCGCGCGGCAGACGTTCAACATAGGGGCCGTCTTCACGCGATTCCAGATGCGCCAGAGCCGTTTCGACTTGTCCCACTTCAGCTATTTCCGCCATGCGTGCGCCGTGAGTGCGCAGTTCACCCGGTGTTTGCGGTCCACGCAATAACAGCTCGCAGATGATGGCGGTTTCAATGGCATTAAACTGAAGTGAGCCGAAGTTGGTGTTGCAAAAGGTGTGCTGATATTTTGGAACACGGCTGCCGAAACCGGAGCGCTCCATCACCAGATGCTTGCGTACCAATCCATCCAGCGTTTGTTGAACGCTCTGTTCATCCAGATCCATCACGGGGTCACGGTTGCTTTTCTGATTACATGCATTGGTCAATGCATTCAGCGACAGTGGATATTGATCAGGTGTGGTGATGGCTTTTTCAATCAGACAGCCAATCACCCGCGCCTCAATGGCCGATAGTTCAATGGTCATTGATGTCTGTGGATTATTTCTTTTTTAACTGCTGAATGACTTCGAGCGCCTTGTTGGCATTTTCATCCGGGGTCATGTCACCAATTACTGCAGCGATTTTATTATCCGGTGTTACGACAAACGTGGTGCGCTCTGCAAAGCCGTGATCAATTGCAATGCCGCGTGTATCTTTCGCGGTTACCTTTGCTTCGCCAATTCTCAGATCATACGATTTGGCGATCTTGCCATCCGCATCGGACGCAACAGCGATCTTGCCAGCACAGTAATTAGGGTCGGCGGAAAAATCGTTCAATCGCGAGATGCTGTCCAGCGATACGCCAACAATCGTGGCACCAGCAGCGTCAAATTTCTCCTTGTTAACGGCGAAGGTATGCGCTTGCAGATTGCAACCGCCCGTGTATGCGGAAGGATAGAAGTAGACAACGACCGGACCTTTCTTCAAAGCATCTTTCAGCGAGTAGCTGAAAGCTTTGCCTGCCAGTGAAGCCTCGGTTGTGAAATCGGGCGCGCTGTCACCCTGTTTCAGGGCTGCGAACGCTGTGGAAGAAAGCACAAGAGACAATGCACCGACGAGTAGCTTGTTCATATAGGCCTCAACTGACGGATGATGACTGACGCGCATGAAATGCATCGTCAACAGGATGCGTAACCTTACTCTTCCGTCTCCGCGAATTCCAGTGGCACATCGTGGCCCGACAAGTTAAATGGCGCCAGTTTGTTAGTGAAACACCGCCAGCTGTTATGACTATCATTCAGTACTTCCAGCACTGCCGTGTTCAACTCGTATACATCGGTGGGGTAGCCTGCTGCCTTCATTGCTTTGGCGAAGGCATCAACCTGCGCTGCACCTGTCTGAAATGTAATCGGTGCATATTCTGGTGCAATATCCTCGTTGTATGGTTGCTCATAAGACTGTTTGCATCCAGCCACGTCAGTGGCGTGGTAATTGCGACATGTCTGTGGTCGCGCCGCATAAATTGAACAACTACCATCACTTAGAAAAGGACACTTTACGTTCTGCTGCATCCGTTGTTCTTCATCAAGTACGCTGAGCAGTGCGCGATTGCTCTCCATTTCGCTGCGGATCTGTTGGATGCGTTCTGCGCTGAAGTTATCTTTCATGAACGCAGCAATATTGAAAGCTTCAATCGCGCGAATATCAATCGAGAAGTGGCAACACCAGGAACAACCTTGCTTGCATGCCAGCGTGTTGGCGTCTGTTGCATGAGTTAGTTGTTGGTCGTGGCGTCGGAGTGAGCGCTGGAATGCCTCCATGATACCGAGTTCCGCAATCTCGGTAGTGGCGCGTTGATACTCGGTGCGCGCCAGCTTGCGTACCAGTTCGAAGTCGATGGTAAATTCCATATCGGCATGCTGAACGGATCAGTGGCAGTTGGCAAGTGTGTTTAATGATCCATCCAATGACTTTGCCAGCTGTTCAATCAATTCGCGCGAACCATGTTCGCGACTACCATTGTCGGGATAGCCATCGAGAAAAGCGCATTGCTCGGTGTACTTTATCAGGCACTCATTACCTGATGAGATAAACTCCACGGTAGACAGTGACACGGATAATTTATTTTCGTCCACATACATATCGTATGCGTACACAATGCGCTGGTTCTCAACAATATCAAAATAGCGACTGTCGAAGTGACTGATCACGCCGCTCTTCCATGTGCATCGAAGTAACTCGCGACCGCCAACACGGAAGTCCAGCTCACGTTGTTCGGTTGCAACCGCCTCGCCGCCGGCAAACCATTTTGATTTGGCTTCAGCGGAGGACCATGCAGCAAATACCAGTGCCGATGGATGATTAAGATGACGTTCGATAGTGAAAGTGGTGAATTGAGCGGGTTGAGCCGACATGAGTATTCCTCGTCGTTGTTGTCGATGAGATTGGCGTTTAATTAATACTGTGTTGTGTGCGTTTACTTGCTACGCTTCTTGCGAGCAGTGCTCTTTAACTTGCTGGATTTCGCCGATGCGCGTGATTTTGGATGCAAGGTATTCAGATATTCATCGAGACGATCCAGCCGCTGTTCCCAATGCTGCCGGTAATCATCCAGCCAGCTGGCGGCGCCCTTCAACGGATCGGCTTTTAATTTGCAAGGACGCCACTGCGCTTCGCGTCCACGCACGATCAGACCGGCGCGCTCCAGCACATTGAGATGCTTGGT
>DATAHE010000528.1:0-1974 GCA_036263355.1 Steroidobacteraceae bacterium
CTTTGATTGATACTCATCGGATCGCGCCACGGTGCTCCATAACAACAGGCACAGATATTGACTGCGTTTGCCGGATTGATTGATCTCAAAGGCGCCCAGGTCGGCAAAGTCATAAATATTCACGCCCGACTGAAAGTCATCACGATAAAACACCATGGCACGTTGCTGGGCGGTAACAGTCACTGCCGTCTTTTCATCCACCCAGCTGCGTACACCAGACCGGGTCGTACTGCAGGCCGATGCCAGAAGGCTAAGGGCCAATACGACAAACGAAAGCTGGCGGGATCGGAGTGAATTTATATAGTGTGTGGTCATACGTGTTTAAACTGGAATGATGCACAAAAACCTCCTGTCGATGTAGCGCCCTGCTACTTTTTGTGGATGCTTTTGTCAGTGCTTTTGTGTCACTATGTGCGGTACTCGGAACTTATCGCGCATTTTATGAAACTGCAACAACTTCGATACTTGGCCGCCGTCGCCCAGAATGGGCTGAACATCACTGCGGCTGCAGAAAAGCTGCATACTTCCCAACCCGCTGTCAGCAAACAACTCAAACTGCTCGAAGACGAACTGGGCTTCAATATTTTTGTACGTAGTGGACGTACGCTGACCAAGATCACCCCTGCCGGTCAGAAGGTTATCGAACGAGCGCTGCACATCCTGCGCGAAGTGCAGAACATCAAGAGCATTTCTGCTGACCTGAAAGATGAAGATCGTGGCACGCTGTCCATTGGAACCACGCATACACAAGCACGCTACGTGCTGCCGTCAGTCATTCAGCAATTTCGTGCCACGTATCCCAATGTCGATGTGCACCTGCATCAGGGCACCTCGGAACAGATCGCGGAAATGGCGCAGCTTGATCGCATTGATGTCGCCATCGCTACTGGCTCGCACGATCTGTTTCGCAAGTATGTGCTGCTGCCCTGCTATCAATGGTATCGACGACTTGTGGTGCCCGTCAGTCATCCACTGGCACAGATCAAGAAGCCCACATTGAAGCAGGTAGCACAGTATCCCATTGTGACCTACGTGTTCAGCTTCACCGGACCTTCATCATTGCAGCAAACGTTCTCGAAAGCAGGTCTGCCAATGAATGTAGCACTGACGGCACGCGATGCCGATGTCATCAAGACCTATGTTCGTCTTGGCTTTGGTGTCGGCATCGTTGCCGATGTCGCGGTTGATCCCAAGGAAGACCGTGATCTGGTATCCATTGATGCGTCGCATCTGTTCCCCATTCATACCACGTGGATTGGTGTATCGCGTGATGGCGTGCTGCGTCGTTACATGTATGACTTCATGCAGTTGCTGGCACCACATCTTAATCGTCGTCTGATTGATCGCGCCTGCAATACACAATCGCAGGAAGAAGTGGACGCGATGTTTACCGACATCGCCTTGCCACAGCGTTAGTTCGAATCTGCTGGAGTTTCGATGCGTTTGTTGAAGATAATGCAACTGACACTGCTGATCAGCGGCTTGGCACTGATTACCGCATGTCAGCCCGATTCATCGAAGCGTGGTGAAGGTGCTGAGAAAAAAACGATTGAGTTGTTAAATGTTTCGTATGACCCCACACGTGAACTCTATGAAGAAGTAAATAGAGCTTTCGCTGAACAGTGGAAGTCAAAGACTGGGCAACAGATTCGTGTCAAGCAATCGCATGGTGGCTCCGGTAAACAGGCGCGTTCCGTGATTGATGGTCTGCAAGCCGATGTCGTGACACTGGCAATGGAAAGCGATGTCGATGCGATTGCCAGCAAGGCAAAATTGCTATCAGTGGACTGGAAATCACGTCTGCCCGATGACAGCTCTCCGTACACGTCGACCATTGTTTTTCTGGTACGCAAAGGCAATCCCAAGGGTATCAAGGATTGGGATGACCTGGTGAAGCCTGGCGTTGAAGTAGTGACACCCAATCCAAAAACCTCCGGCGGTGCGCGTTGGAATTATCTTGCCGCATGGGCATGG